>JBJMPB010000204.1:0-3770 GCA_045803455.1 Gemmatimonadales bacterium
GGGATGCTGATCAGTCAGTTGCCGCCGGGTCGGCACGGGCGGCCATCCAGGAGACGCCGACCTGCCGCAAGTTCTCCGCGATCTCCTCATCGCTCAGCCCGTCGACCAGCATGACGTCGAAGCGCATGTGGTGCTGGCGCAACGCTTTGAGCGGGGCGTACTCGGGCGAGTCGTACCAGGCCCGCAGCTGCGCGAAGGTGGGGAACTCCACGATGGTGGGACCCAGGTGGGGGCCGAAGTCACCCTCGACCACTTCCACGCGATGCCGCAGCCAGGTGCGGTAGAAGCCGCCGTAACGCATCATCGTCGCCTCCACCTGTTCGGTGTAGGGGCGCATGACCTCCCGCCAATTGTCGGGCACTTCCCGTGCCAGGGAGATGTAGTAGGCCGCCACGGATACTCCCTCCCCTCGAGGCTATCCCTGTCCAGCGCGGCGTCCCCGGATCATCCCGGAGCGAGGCCATCGTGGCAAGAGGGTGGTCCGCGAGCCACAGAGCGTCGCCGTTGGTCGGCAGAGACGGATTATGAAACCGGTTCTCGGCTTGTGATTTAACTCAAGACGGAGCCACGGTCGGCCGAGGTGGCTAACGTACGGTCCTTCTGGCAAGCTAAGCAGCATGCCCGCTTCTGACCCTGCTGTCCTCCGTGCCTTCCGGACCGACCTTCACCGGTGCTTTTCCCGCCGTGCCGACGCCTTATTCGAACTGGGCGATGCTCTCCTGACGGCTGGTCCGGTCATCTCGCTGCCCTACCTGAGCTTGCAGGCCGCGCACCGTCGTGGATGGGGCAGCCTGTATGACGCCTTGGCTGACGGAGCTCTCGACGTGGTGGCACTTCAAGGGCTGCTGGCTCGCCATGCGGCCGCAGATGGTCCGGCGGTCTACGCCATCGACCGGAGCATCTGGCCCCGGTGCGATGCGGAAGCCAGTCCCGAGCGCGGCTACTACTACCATGCCTCGCGCCACTCCGCTGGGCAGCCGATTGTCGCTGGGTGGGCGTACCAGTGGCTGGCTCAACTCAGCTTCACGCGGGATAGCTGGACCGCGCCGCTCGACATCCAGCGCGTGCATCCCAGCCAGAACGCCAACACCATTGCGGTGGAACAGGTCAAAGCCCTACTCGGCCACCTCCCTCCCGAGAGTGCGCCGCCGCTGTTCGTCTTCGATGCCGGCTACGATTCGGCCCAATTGACGCAGGGACTGGCGCACCTGCCCGTTGCCGTCCTGGTCCGCCTGCGGGCCGACCGCTGCTTCTACGCTGACCCGCTACCGGCGGTGCCTTCGCCCAAGGGCGGACGCCCACGCCAGCACGGGGCGAAGTTTGCCTGTAAGGATCCGGCGACCTGGCCCGCACCGAGTGCCGTGCTCGGCACCGCAGACGAGCAGTACGGGACGGTGCGGGTGCGCGCCTGGTCGGGGCTGCACCCGAAGCATCATGCCCACCCCGGACGCGGTACCCGCAAGACACGACCCATCGTACGAGGCACGGTCATCCTCGTCGAGGTCAGCCGCCTGTCAGGCCGGTCGGATCAGCCGCACGTGTTGTGGCTCTGGTCGAACGGTCCGGGTGAGGCGGACCTGGATCTGCTGTGGCGCGCCTACGTCCGGCGCTTCGACCTGGAGCACACGCTGCGTTTCTGCAAGCAGAGCCTCGGCTGGACGAAGCCCCGGGTGCGATCCCCGGAGCAAGCGGATCGCTGGACCTGGCTGGTCGTCGCCGCCTACGCCCAACTGTACCTGGGACGGTCGTGGATCGCTGACCGCCGCCTGCCGTGGGAGCGTCCGCTGGACCCGGACAAACTCACTCCGTCCCGCGTGCGGCGGTCCCTTTCTGCGCTGCTGCCGATGGTGGGAACGCCAGCCAAAGCGCCAAAACCGTGCGGTCGCTCGCCGGGCCGCCCCACGGGCAGCCGGTCCGGGCCCGCCACCCGCTTCCCGGTGCTGAAAAAGGCCGCGTGAGACCTGCCTTCTGCTGGAACCACACCCCGTACGCCGCGTCCACCGAGCGCAAGGCGACTCCGGCTGCGGTTAAATCACAAGCTCGGAAGCGCGCGCCATGCGCGGAGAGGAGGTGTACGTGGTCGGGGCAGGGAATTCCGCCGGTCAGGCAGCCCTCCATCTGGCCGAGTATGCCGAACGCGTGACGCTCCTTGTGCGCGGTGAATCGCTCGCGGCGAGCATGTCCGCTTACCTGATCGACGAATTGGAAGTGACGCCGAATGTCGAGATCCGGGTGGGAACGACCGTAGAGGATGCTCGTGGCGAGCACCGGCTCAAGGGATTGTTGATGAAGGATCAGGCAACCGGAGAGAAGGAGACGGTCAAAGCAGCGGCTCTCTTCGTCCTGATCGGCGCCGCGCCACGCACTGATTGGGTGGATGGAACGCTGGAGCGCGATGATCGCGGCTATATCCTCACCTGTCGCGACCTTGCCTCCGGCTACGAACCCCAGAGCGAACTCTGGCCACGACACGACCGGCCACCGTTTCCTCTGGAAACCAGCCTGCCGGGGGTCTTCGCCGTTGGGGACGTGCGGCACAACTCGGTCAAGCGAGTGGCTTCCGCGGTGGGCGACGGCGCTATGGCCATCTCCTCCGCCCACCTCTACCTGGCTCAAGAGCTAACCTAGAAGCGGTCCAACTGGCAATCGACCTCGCCGTTAGCCGCCACTAGGCGAGATCATGCATGCCTGTCCGAGGTTCCGCGTTCGGCGTGATGCTTTCCGCCATTTCGACGCGAAGGGAGCGTGCCGCGGCGAGGGCCTCTTCCTGAGACAGCGACCGGCCGTCGGCCCATGCGGCCGAGAAGCCATCCTCACCGAGCGCGGCTCGCAGCCCGGAGATGATCGCCTCGACGTCTTCCAGCTCACCTGGCGAGAGTGGCATGGAGAGCCCCTCGCGCATCGCATCTGCCGCCGCTAACAGACGAGCGGCTTCTATGGGTTGGCTCGCGACAGCGGCCAGCCGTGCTAGCCCGCCAATGCCGTCGATGACGTCTCCCAGGTTGCCGCGTACCTGAGCCAGCGCGAGACTTTCACCAAAGAACCGGATCGCGCGGACCAGGTCTCCCAGGTCAGTACTGATGGTGCCGAGACCGACGAGGATGCTGGGCAGTATCCAGCCCATCTGATGCTCGCGGGCGACCTCGAGCGCCTCCTCTAGCCTCGTTACAGCCTGAGCTGGCTGACCGCGCTCCCAGTCCTGATGCGCCAGGTTGTGCAGCGCCAGGACGACTGGATCCGGGTCGCCGACCTCGCGGGCGAGGGCCAGGCTTTCCTCGAATCGGGCGTTCGCCTGCTCATAATCACCAAGCACTGAGGCATGCACCGCGAGGCTGCCCAGGTTGAACGCCTCTGCCGAGCGGTCCCCAATCTCTTGCGCCAGCGCCAGCGCCTGCTCGAGAGCGTCTCGCGAATACGCCTCGTCCGCCAGGTACCAGGTCAGCGCACCGAGTCCGGTCAGCACCTGCATGCGGTCTGCGGGCGGCGCTTTTCGTCCGAGATCAAGCGCGAGCTCGAGCCAGCGCCGCCCTTCGGCGTAGTGCGCGTGCTCCTTCCAGAACGGCCAGAGGGCGTCGGCCAGGCGCGCCAGTTGCAGCCCTTCGCCGCGCTCGACCAGCCAGGCGAGGGCCGCCCGCAGGTTGGCGTGATCTCGTTCCAACATCTCCAACCAGACCGCGGCGTCGGGTCCTCTGACGTTGGGTTCGGCGTCGTTCGCAAGAGACAGGCACCAGTTGGCATGGCGTTGCCGCGTCGCCGCTTCCCGCCCGCTT
>JBJMPB010000191.1:0-7687 GCA_045803455.1 Gemmatimonadales bacterium
TTGGCCCGGGTCGCGGCGTCTTCACGACCGGCCATAGAGGCAAGCGTGGCCAGATGAGCGGCTCGCTCAGACACCCACAGGTGTTGATAATGGGCCCAGGCCCGGTCGTGCCGCTCGCCGATGAAGCGGCGCCCACAGCGAGGACAGCGGTGCTCGGTGGGGCTCCAGGGATCGAACTCGAGGCGGACACCGTGTTCGGGACAGACTCCGCCATCCGCGGTCAACAAGGCCTTTGCTGTAGGAACCAGAGGACTGCGCTGTAACACCGGAGCCGCTCGCTGTGCCAGCCGCTCCAGCAGAGCAGCCAATTCGGGAGACCCGACGATCTCCTGCTGCCGCGTTTGCAGCTCCTCTGCGGTTAACACAGGTAGACCCCTCTCATCGCCCAGGCCACCGGCAGGAGCCGGGCACCGAGGTTTCGCGCGGCGTCCACCATCGCTGATGGGTCATCGGGAGCGAGAAAGAACATGCAGCCTCCCGCGCCCGAACCGGCCGCCTTTCCGCCGAGCGAGCCCGCGCTCGCCATTGCGCGCTCGAGATCGGCCATTTCTGAAGTCGACATTCGGGCGTCCAACGCGAGCTGATAGCGCCAGTTCTGGCTGAGCAGCTGTCCAACCCGAGAGAAGTCTGCCGCGACGAGCGCGCCGGCCATGGCGTCCGCAACATCCCGAAGTCCATGGAGTGCGTCATGCACGCTGGAATCTCCCTGCTCGTACGCGCGCATCACCCGCTCGATGGTGGTGCCGGAGAAGCGGGAGGCCCCGGTGTAGCACAGTACGAGGCGCCGAGCCAGCTGCGCCATGAATTCCGGATCCAACTTGAGCCGCTGAACCTCAGCCTGAGGATCACGAAAGGTCAACCGAAGAAAGCCACCATAGGAGGAGGCGAACTGGTCCTGCCGTCCGCCGGCCATGGCCGCCTCCACTGATTCCAGGTGACAGGCGGTCTCGGCGATTTCGAACGGATCGCGAGTCTCGCCTCGAGCGGAGCTCAACGCCGCCACCAGCGCCACATCGAGGGCTCCGGAGCTGCCCAGTCCGGAGCCGGGCGGCGCATCGGTGCGGGTCAGCAGCGTGCATGCACCGACCGGCAGCATTCGAAGCCCGGCCTTCTGCAGGTCCAGCCTTCCATTGCGAATCAATCCGGAGGAATCGCTGACCTCCAGCTGGTCATGGAGGTCTTCGGCAATGAGACGAAAGCCGGTGCCTCCCAGCCGCACCTCGGCCCGGGCGAACAGCCGGATGGCGGCGGTTACCACGACGCCACCTTCTCGAGTGGAGAAGGGCGGAACGTCAGTCCAGCCTCCAGCGAGATCCAGACGCACCGGTGCCGTGGCCGCGAAGGCGGGGTCGCTCACCGGCTCACCCACCACCGCTGCACCGTAGGTAGCTCTCCCCGGAGGTCCATCGTAACCCCGTGGACCCGGCGGTTCATACCCTGCAAACCTCGGGGGTGATAGAGAAAAGCTGCAGGCACAGAATCAGCAATCAGCTGTTGGGCTGCCCCGGGATCGGACGGAACCCGGATGCCGGCGAGGGACGCGAGCGGACCGAGATACCCCAGCGCAAGGTCGCCCGGAATGCCCAGCACGGCGGCCTGAAAATCGTGCGACCTCCCATAGACCCGGGCCAGAAAGGCGGAGAGCTCGAGTTGGCGCAGCGTAACATCAAATCCGACGCTTCTCAGCCGAGCCTGGAGCATCTGCTCCAACGCGGCTTCTCCACTTCCCACCGTCAGTAGCTCGAACGCGGTGCGGGAGCCGGTTGAAACCGGAACCGGTCCCACCACGGACGCACGAACAGGAGCATAGCCTGGAGCCGTCGGAGGAACGGGGCCCTGTGCGGGTGTCCCAAATCCGTAGATATAACCGTCCACCAGCTCCTTACGATCGATGGCGGAGCTGACCGCCCGACGCAAGCTCAGCTGGTCGAACGGCGGGCGGCGAGTGTTGAACAGCACTGCGTCGGTCCACAGAAGCGGATAGGTGAGCACCGCAAGCTCGGGGTTATGCCGGACAAACTCGGCGTGGGCCGGCTGGATGCCGGCAAAGTCGAGCTCGCCCGAGGTCAGCGCCGCCAGCTTGGTGGTGGGTTCATTCACAACCACTACGATGAAGCGATCCAGCCGGGGTGGTCCACCCAGACCGGGAGGAAACGAGCGGTTGGCGCTGAAGACCCATCGCCGGTTCGCCTCATGGGAAACGAACCTGAACGGACCGTTGCCAACCGGCGAGCTATTCCAACCGGCCTGCCGCAGATCAGCCGGTTTCACTCCCACGAAGAGATGGGCCGGGAGAATGGCGAGATCGGTCAGCAGATCGGGAAAACTGCGTTGGGCCTCTCGAAAACGCACGACCACGCTCGAGTCGTCGGGAGCCGAAACGGCGTCGAAGCCGACCATCTCGTTCTGCCGGGCATAGCCCGTGGCAGGATCGCGCGCGGTGTTGAGGGTCCAGACTACATCCCGCGCCGTGGTGGGAAGGCCATCGTGCCAGCGCACACCGGTCTGAAGGTCGAGAGTGAGCGTTCGATGATCCTGCGACCAAGCCCAGGAGCGGGCCAGATAGGGCTGCGGCGTCATGCTGCTGTCGTAGCGGGCTAGCGTGGTGAGCAGCACGTAGCGCTGGACCTGCCGGGCGAGCGGGTGGACCGTAAGCAGCGGATTGATGCTTTGCAGGTCGGCGCCCGAGGCAAATAGCACGGTAGCGCCGCGGCGTTCCGCGCTCGAGCCGCAGGCAACGACACCAATAGTCAGGAGAGGAATCGAGAAGTGGCGCCCGAGCACGGCGTATTTTAGCGGCAACACTGTCTACATTGAACCATGGTGAGAGCACTCTTGCGCCGCGCCTTCACCGGCCTTGCCGTAGTCCTGGGCGTGGTCACTCTCATGTTTTTTCTCATTCGACTCGCCCCCGGCGACCCCGCCCTCCTCCTCGTTGGACCCACGGCTTCAGAGGCACAATTGGCTGCTCAGCGGAAGAGCCTCGGGCTGGACCGGCCCCTGCCGCAGCAATACGCCAGCTGGCTGGCTCGATTTATCCAGGGGGACTGGGGCACCAGCATTGCAACCGGCCGCCGAGTAAGTGCGATGATCGCCGAGGCGTGGCCTGCCACCGTTCGCCTGGTAGGGCTCTCGCTGCTCTTGAGCTATGTCCTCGGGATCGTCGTGGGTGCGATCCAGGCGGCCAGCGGCGGCCGGGTGGACACCTCGTTGTCGGTGGTCACCGTGACGCTGTTTGCTCTGCCCGGCTACTGGCTGGGTCTCATGCTGGTGATGGTTTTCACCTACTGGGCCCGGGCGCTCCCTGCGTTCGGCGCGGCCGGCTTCGACGCCGACTTTCTCACCGGCTGGAGCCGCATGGCAGATCGGCTCCGCCACCTGGCCTTGCCTTTGATCACCCTGACGCTCATCGGCGTGGGTGGCGTCGCGCGGTACGTGAGAGGGGCAATGCTCGATGTGCGCGGCGCGCCGCACGTCGCGGTGGCACGGGCCAAGGGGCTTTCACCCGCGGAGGTGAATTTCCGGCACGTGCTGCGGAACGCCCTCATTCCGGTGGTAACTCTGTTGGGCCTTTCGCTGCCCGCCCTGTTCTCGGGCGCAGTGTTCATCGAGTCCATCTTTGCCTGGCCGGGTGTCGGCCGAATCATGGTCGAAGCGGTAGGAGCGCGGGACTACCCGGTCATCATGGCGGCGACCGCAGTGAGCGCAGCCCTGGTGGTAGCCGGCAACCTGATAGCCGAGCTCCTGACCGCATGGGTTGATCCGAGGGTACGTACCGCCTCCACAGGCGCCCCGTGATGGTAGCCTCGCACTCCTTGCTCCGGGACCGGCGGGCGCAGTTCGGGCTGGTCGTGATCCTGCTGGCCATCACAATCGCGCTGGCAGCACCACTCCTGGCCGGCGATCCGGTCGTGCAACGGGACATCGTCGCCACCCGCTTCCTGCCGCCCCTTAGTACGGATGTGCACGGCGCTTTTCACGCCTTGGGCACCGACCGCTTCGGACGCGACGTATGGGCCCGTCTGGCATATGGCGCTCGGATTTCTCTGGGAGTCGGGGTGCTCGCCGTGCTGCTCTCGGTAACAATCGGGGTCCTGATCGGCGCTGCTTCGGGCTTCTGGCCGGGCGCCGTAGGGACCCTGCTGCTGGGGCTTACCGACTTTGCGCTGGCGCTTCCGCGAGTGGTGCTCCTGCTGCTGCTAGCCTCGCTCTGGCAGCCGAGTGCCGCCCTGGTGGTGGCCGTGCTGGGCTTGACCGGCTGGATGACGGTAGCGCGCCTGGTGCACGGCGAGGTTCGGGCGCTTTCCGCGCGCCCATTCGTGGAAAGTGCTGTCGCCCTTGGAGTCAGAGGCCCGCGAGTACTGGTGCGACACATCCTGCCGAACGCCATGACTCCGGTGATCGTCACCGCGGCGCTTGGTGTCGGCAACGCCATCATGCTGGAGGCCGGACTCTCGTTTCTGGGACTGGGGGTACAGCCGCCGACCCCGTCGTGGGGCAATCTGATCGCCTCGGGCCGAGATACCCTGGTCAACGCTCCATGGGTAGCGACGGCGCCCGGAGTAGCGCTGGTGCTGGTGGTGGTGGCGGCAACCCTGCTGGGAGATGCTCTGCGGGATCGGATGGATCCGGCTCAGCGCCGGGAAGTGATCTGATTCAGTGGCCGGTCCACTGCGCCGAGCCGAGGACCTCGTCGATCCGCCGCTCCAAGACCGCCAGGGCTCCCGGAGCGGCGCCACAGCCGTAGTCGTGCTCCACCCGTTTGGTTCGGCCCTCGGAATTGATGGAGGTGATGGCGGAAGGAGAGTCGGCGGCGTACCGGCCGCAGACCGGCTCGGCGGCGGCGTATCGGCTGGCAAAAGAGAAGTAGCCAGCGCGCTCCAGCTCGGAGAGCAGAGCCTGAACTTTCTCGGGCGATATCCGGGAGGACGCTTTGCCCAGCTGTCGGACCTGGGCTTCTCCCTCGTAGGTCACGATGCCGTCAGAAGTGACTGCCAGGCGATAGACGGGGCAGCCGCCGAAGCAGGCCGTGCGCTCCAGGGTAATGACCGGAGCGGGTAGGGAATCGGCCGTCATACCTGCGGTTGAGCCAGAGCTCGAGTTATGGGAGGCGCAGGCGCTGGACCACAGCACTAGAGCCAGTGCGGCGAACCGCCTCACTGGACCCGCATCCGCCGCAACTGGCTCCGCACCCCGGACGACAGCAGCAGGTCGACCTGAGCCTTCGGGGTAGCCAGCTCCACCTCGCCGCCGCGGGCAAAGGAGAGTACCTCTCCGCTCTCCGGGTCGCGCACCATCACCATGGGATGCGCCGTGCTATCCCACCGGAGAGACACGCGGTCGCCGGCAATGCGCCGCAGCACGATGTCCGCAGGTGCTGTTCCAGGCCCTTGAGCGATCGTTCCGCCCGAACCCGCCAGCGTAGCCCGCCGCCCCTGACCGGTCACCCGAATCTGGGCGAGCCGGGCTGCACCCGCGGTCGAGAGAGGTATGGCAAAGACGAAATTCTGCTCTGCCGCGGGAGCGTCGACCACGGCGTTGGCACTGAATGACATCGAGAAGATGGATTTGCCGGCGGAGTCCTGCCCATCCAGCAGGTAGGGACCGCGACGGCCCGGAAGAGCGGGCCGGGTAGAGACCTGGAACGCAGGCTCGAGAACGATCTCATCGTTCACGATGTGGCCCCAGACCAGAAGGCACGGCTGGATGTCTGCGCTGCCCACCGAGGAAAGGATGGGCGCGCTGGGCGACCGAAGGTAGTTCATCACCCCACGGTACGTGTAATCGCTGATCCATTTGGGATCGCAATAGCCCATGATATCGGCCAGGGTAGACGCCTCGAGCGTCTTGGCGACCACGTCCATCCCGTATGCACCGGTGCTGCCGTCGGGCCTGGGATATTGCGGATCGATGCCGGCCGGTCCGCCACACGGCGCGTGGTTGCGTCCCCAGTTGTGTCCCAGCTCATGCGCGGCGATGACGCTTCCCGAGGGCAGATAGTCCCAGCCCAGAGCGGCGCGTTGCCCACTTCCGGGAGTAGTGCCGGGGATACTGACGTATGCCACGCCGGCAACCCCGCTCGTGTACGTGACGCGGGCAACGCCGTAGTAATAGCGGGGGCTGTGTTCCGTGACCCGAAGCGCATCGATCTCACCCAGGATGGTTCCCCACGCCCCGTTACTGTTGTTGGCCTGGAGTGTGAGAGTGGTCTTGGTCGAATACGCGGCGTGAAGCGCGGTGCTGAAGGTATCGATCGGATGCATGCGCTGGGTACTGACCAGGAAGCTGTCCTTGTTCGTGGCCGACACTCGGCCCAGCAGATGATTCCCCGACTGCAGCACCGGCACCAGCGTTACGTCGAGCGGGGGCACGGCCTGCACGTTCAGCAGTGCTGGTCCGGTGGCAGGGTAAACGTTATCGGTGGTGCTGATCTCCGGGATCTGGGTTGCGCCCGCAGGATTGACCTCGGCCTCGACGGCGAGCCCGGGCTGAATGAGTGCGCCTGATAGTGTGGTGTCCCAGGAATAGGCCAGGGAGCTTTCATCGACCGCCGTGGGTACCGAAAGGCCCGAGGGCGGGATGTTGATGGTTGAGAACAAACCTCCGCCGTTGAACAGACGAACCTGCACCGTAGGGGCCACGGTGTTGGCCCTGTCGGCCACCACAAAAACCCGCAGGTAACCGTCGCGTCCCTGGACCAGCGGCACCGACCCGCCGGCATCCTGCACGCTCTGCGTCACGTAGACCCCGGCTATGCAGAGATTCACGCTACCGTCGCTGGGCGGAGGATTGTAGTCCACCGTTGCGATAGTGGTACTCCGGGCCACGACGCTCACATCCTGACTATCGGGGCTGGCGGTGTGGGTGGCGCATCCGATCGAGGCCGCGTCGGCGGCCTTCACGGTGTAGACGCCCGGATCGAGTCCCGCCAGCATCGTGGTACCATCGAGCTGCTGATTGTATCCGCCGGGTCCGGTTACCGTAATCGCTGCGCTGCGGCTGGTGCCGAGACCATTCACGTCCACGGTGAGGGTCCCGGTGGCCTGTGAATAGAATACCGAGGCAGTGGACTGAGTGTTCGTAGCGGCGACCGTTACCGTCTGCGAAGGTGGGCTCGGATCATAAGTGGAGTTACTGGCCGCCACCGCGGTCGCACTGACGGTGTAGACTCCCGGCGTCACCTGACTGAAGGTCTGAGTG
Organism: Gemmatimonadales bacterium; assembly: GCA_045803455.1. Classification (GTDB taxonomy): domain Bacteria; phylum Gemmatimonadota; class Gemmatimonadetes; order Gemmatimonadales; family GWC2-71-9; genus CAVVWJ01. The sequence goes on from JBJMPB010000191.1 coordinate 7,201, forward strand.
GCCGAAACCGGCTGATTGAAGTTGTCGGGGCCGGTGACCGTGACTGCGGCTGCCGTTCCGTTGGGAAGTCCGAGGATGGTGACACGAAGGCTTCCGGCGCTCGGACCACTAGGTCCGCCATCACAACCCGATAGCAACAGCAGAAGAAGCCAGGCCGGGCGTCTACGGGCTGCGAAACTCATCGTGGCTCCTCGGCCATGCCCAATCATCAGGGTGAATGAACTGCGGGAAGAACCATTGCGTTCTGCACCGGCCTGCGCTGCAATTACTCGCACCGTCCACTGCCGCGGGCGCGCGGTATAACCCCTGAGGCTATGCCGTCTAACGTAAGTTCCCGTGTCGTGTTAGCTCGTAGGAGCCGAACGAACACTCAGCAGAGATCCGCCGGTATGAATGGGCTGCACCCTCAAACGGGTGACAACCGTGGGCCTGAGCGTTTCAACGACGGAAGGTTCGGCAATACCCGCGCCAATGGCGGGGCCGGAGA
>JBJMPB010000242.1:0-13090 GCA_045803455.1 Gemmatimonadales bacterium
TGTCTCATAGAACCGCCGCAGGGCATCGTCGATCACCCGGAGCTCCTCACTCGCCCGTTGCGCCAGCACCATGTCCATCTCCTGCTCGTACGTTTCACTGCCGATGTCGGCCAGGTGAAAGGGAAGATGCGAGATCTCGCCTGAGCGATCCGACTCACTGACACTGCGGTTCTCGTCCGACCGGCGAAGGAGTCGAAGTACCCGTTCCCGTTCTTCCTGCAGCCGCGCTTCCAGGTGCTCTCGCTGCTCTGCAGTCAAGCTCATCGTTCACTCCTGCGTAAGGTCATACATATATCACGAAGCGCAGGTTGCCACAGGGCGCGCGGATGTGCTGGGGGCTGGATCACAGAGGCTGTAAGTGTGGCGTATGTCTCAGCTAGGGTTTGGCTGCCGAAGTCTTCTTCCATCCTCCACCAGGGGCGCGGCTGTGTTCTGGCGACTCGGCCAGCGCACCAATCAACGCCCGGCAGAACACCCCCAGATCGGCCGGCGTGCGCGACGAGATCAGGTTTCCGTCCACCACCACGGGGCTGTCCTCCCAGAGCAGCCCGGCGTTCACCAGGTCGTCCTTGATGGCTCCGACGCTGGTGCCCCGTTTGCCCTTCACTATTCCGGCCGAGATCGGCACCCATCCGGCGTGGCAGATGAAGGCCACCGGCTTGCCGGCCTGGAAGATTTCCCGGGTGAGCTGAAGCAGCTTCTCCGACCGCCGCATGATATCGGGGGCGTAGCCCCCGGGTATCACCAGTCCATCGAAGTCCTGGGCGCGGATCTCGTCCACGCTGGTGTCGACGGTGAGGGGATAACCCCGCTTTCCTTGATAGGTCTTTTCCCCCGTGCCCGCTACCACCGTGCGAGCACCTTCCTCCTCCAGCCGGATCTTGGGATACCAGAGCTCGAGGTCTTCGTAGAGCGGGCCGGCAAAGAACAGGATGACTTTTCCCTTGAGGCTCATGAGTTCCTGCTTTGAGTGATCCAGGAAGTATATACCAAAGAAATCGGCGGCCACCTAAGTGGCCGCCGATTTGTTTCTTCAGCTGGAAACTTCGATCAATAGCTCGACCAGCTGTCAGTCCAGGCGTTGCGTACCCGCTGGACCGAGCCGATGTGGCTCGTGGCCCGGTTGATCGCACAGGAGTCGTACTGCAGGGTCTTGGTACCGTTACCGAGGTCGCTGGTTACCGCTACGTTCCCGGTCTTGACGTTCAGGTTCGTGATCAGAGCCCCATAGATGTTGCCGTTACCGTTCATGGTGATCGAACCGCCCACCAGAATCACTCCCTGCCAGGTTTTCAGCGGAGTTCCGTTCCAGGTCAGGTTGCCGGTGACGATCAGAATCCCGTTCCCGCTGCCGGGCAAGGTCAGGTCTCCGTTGACCCGCGTCACCGGCCAATCGGCCATCGATGGCGACGCGCCGGTCATCGGGAGCCAGGTCTGAGTGGGATAGATTCGGTCGGCCGGGAAAGCCGTGCCGGCCCGGACTGCGGCCCAGTCGATGTTGACGTTGTTAACCGCGGTACCGCCAGGTCCAGGAGTGCCGAGATTGGCGCCCGTGTTGTCTGGTACCCCATCGATGACTTCAGGGTGGTTGAATCCAGTGGAATCGCCGTTGGGCACCGCCAATCCGGCGGTGGTTGGATTTACCGCGCAACGATCGACTCCGCTTACGATAGCCGAGGTACCGTTGTATCCCACGGAACCCAGGCTGGTAAACGCGCCATTCAGATCAAATGGCGTAGGCGTCCATATGGCATAGGTGGCGACAGTCCGCTCGGCTGAGGGCGATCTCGAGTTCCACCGCTTGGCCGCGGTGTAGCGACCGCGCGAGGTAATCACGTAGACTGCCGGCAGGAGCGTAATGGTCGACTCCCTGAGCATGACCAGGTCCACCTGGGCCGTGCCACCCGGCAGGTCGTTGTAGTTCACGGTCTGGATGATTGGATTTGCCGGCCAGAGCGCCGGGTTGTACGCCGGCTTGCCATTCAGGTTCGCCAGAAAACGGTTCAGCCCGGACTGAGCCACCGCAAAGGCGCCCTGCTGGGCCTTGACGTCACTGGTCGTCACCCGCTCGGACGAGATCCGGGCGTAGCTTATGGCCACAGCCACGGCCATCATGCCCAGGACGATGATGGTGAGGGGAAGCACGGCTCCGCGCCGGTTCAGCCGAAACGAAATCGACCTCATGGGGTCCTCGCTGCTAAGGGTCAATCCGTTCAAGGAGTGTTTAATGGGGGCACGACCGGGCCCGAGATGCTCCGCTCGAACATCACCGAGTCGGCCGGCACCAGGTAGTTCGAGGTCGGGGTGAACTTCACCTTCACCTGCTTCACCTTGGCCGAAAGCACCGTGACCGTGGTGCACAGATTGTGCGGCAGCGGAGCTCCACTCATGGTGCTGCAGGTGGTGCCGGCCACTAGCTGAGCGAACGGGAGGGCATCGTTGCGGGCAGCCTCCGTCGCCATCATTCCCGCTTGATAGGACTGCAATGCCGTGGCATCGGCCGACCGGGCCGAGCGGGTCAAGAGTCCGCCCATCACTAATACGCCGATGGCCAGGATTGTCATGGCCAGGAGGACTTCGACCAGGGTAAACCCGGCCGGATCCTTCATTGGGCTCCGTTTTGTCATCAGTAGCTCGACCATGTGTCAGTCCATCCGTTTCGTACTCGTTGCACCGAGCCGACGTGGCCCAGCGCTCGCATCAGGTTACAGGAGCTGTATTGAAACGTCTTGGTGCCATTCCCGATGGCCGTCTGACCCACGGCATTGCCGACCTTGACGTTGAGGCCGGTAATGATGGCGCCCTCAATCGTGTTATTGCCGTTGGAAGTCAGCGTTCCGCCTACCAGCACCAGCCCGTCCCAGCGCTTGCTCCCGCCCAGGCTCAGGTTGCCGGTTACGATCAGAATTCCCTTGCCGTCGCTGGGAAGATCCACGTCTCCATTGACTCGAATTACCGGCCAGTTGTTGAACTGAGCCGCCGTCGGCCACGCCGGGTAGAGAAAGTCGTGAGGCAGTGTGGTGCCGGCTCTGATGGCGGCCCAATCGATGTCGACCTCATCCTTGGCGGTTCCGCCTACGCCGGAGGTGCCCAGGTAGTTCGGGGTGTTGTCTGGACTGCCATCGATGGGACCCATCGCGCCGGTGTAGGTACCGTTAGGCACGGCCACCCCGGGAATGGTCGCGGCGGCGGCGCAGGCATCGTTTCCGTTCAAAGTGCCGGAGCCTCCGTTCTTATCTATGCCCGAGAGGCTGGTGAAGGCCGCGTCCAGGTCGAACGGCGCCGGCGTCCACAAGGCGTAGGTGGCAACTGTCCGTTCCGCTGCCGGTGAACGCGAGTCGTAGCGCTTGGCCCCGGTGGCCGTCCCGCGCGAGGTGATCACGTACACCGCCGGAAGAAGCGTGTTGGTCGAATCCCGCAGCATAGCCAGGTCCACCCGGGCGGTGCCGCCTGGAAGGTCGTTGTAATTCACCGTCTGGATCACTGGATTAGCCGGCCAGGTCCCCGGGACAGCCGGTTTGCCGTTGAGGTTGGACAGAAACCGGTTCACCCCCGATTGGGCCACGGCAAACGCATCGGTCTGTGCCTGGCCGTCGGCGGTGGCCCTCCGCTCCGAAGAAAGGCGGACGTAACTGACCGCTACCGCCACTCCCATGATGGCGAGCACGATAATGGTCAGCGGGAGCGTGGCTCCCCGGCGGTTCAGCCCTGCGCGCATGGAGGCTCTAGTGTCGGTTTAGTCGGGTCGGTTCTCGAAGAACACCGAGGTCCGCACGTTGGCGGTCTTCGGCGCGGCACTACCCTGAGGGGTGCGCTCGCTCATCCCGTCCAGCACCAGCTCGAGACCCCGGGTGTTGCCCAGCGGTATCGGCACCGCCGCCTGGGCCACAGCGTTGTTGAGCACGTAGAAGTTCACCCGCGCAGTCGGGGCGAACGGGGTGGCGATCTCCTCCTCGTCCGCGGCGTTTCCGTCAACAGGTGCCCGGAACAGGCCGGTCCGTCCGGGCAACGCGACCGAGTTCTTGAACTGGTAGCGAATCCGCCGGTACAGAAAGACGATCTGCCCCATCTTGGGGATCGGGTTGAGAGCTCCCGTTTGCACCAACACAGTGCGGCCGGCAGGCGAACCGTTGACAGTCAAGCCGGTCGGGATCGGGTATGGGTTGAGAATACCTCCCGGAGCCGTACAGGTGGTCGTGAGCGCAACGGGCGGCGTGACGTTGGGCGTGCTGGCCGTGTAGTAATCGTAGGTGCCGTCGTCCCGCCGGACCGCAAAGCCGGAATATCCTGGCGCCGTGTACATCTGGTCGTCCACCGGGAGCATCGTTATCGTGAGCGAGGCGGCACCGACCCCCGGTTGGCTACAGATGATTCCGAAGGCGTACGGCACCCGCACCGTAAAGTCCTGCCCCCCGGCCGCAGCCGCGGCCATGCCATTGGTGGCCTCCACCATCCGGAGATCGGACACCAGACGGTTGACCCCGCCGCGTGCCACCGCGCGGGCGCCCCGCCAGGCTTCCTGCTGATCCATGAACTTGGCCTGGCCCAGGACCATGCGAACCAGGGCGGCGCCTACGATCGCGGTGACAATGAGCGACAGGAGCAATTCGACCAGGGTGAATCCCCGGCGCGCCAGAGCGTGTCTGTTCATTCGGTCTTCAACGGGTTCCCGTTGCCTGAAATGGAGCGGGTGAAAGAGGTGGTGATCGGGTGCAGCAGCGGGCTCCCCGAGGGAGTCACCACTACGGTCACCTGCTTCACCTTGGCGGACAGGCTGTTGATGGTGGTGCACCGCGTTCCCTGGAACGGATTGGCGATCGTGGTACAGGTCGTACCCGCGATCAGCAGCTCGAACGGAGTGGCGTCGTACCGGTTGACCTCCGCCGAGACCATCGCGGTCTGGTAGGAGTTCGCTGAGGCGGCACCAGCCAGGCGGGTCGCGCGTACCAGCATGCTCGCGAGCGAGAGGGACCCCACCGACAAAAGGGTCATGGAGACCATGACTTCCACCAGGGTAAACCCACCGGTCTTGGCGGATGCAGGAGGACGGTTCATCACGGGATGATCCTGACCATGCCCGCGGTCGAGAGGGTGATACCGCGGGTGCTGTTGCCCAGGGTGATTCTGAAGCGCAGCAGGGCAGTCGAGACCCCAGACGGGAACACATCCACTGTGCCACCGCCCGGGGTCTCCATCACCAGGGTCATGTTGCCCAGATCGGCATCCCGGAGGCGGCGGCTCAGCCGGACGGTGCCGCCGGTTCGGTCGGCAATGGTGTAGATGGCATTGGGGCAATCGCAGGAGATCCGCATCGGCTTGCGATAGCGGCCTGCCACGGTAAAGGCCTGCTCCAGGTCGCCGGCGACTATCGCGGCGGTCCGGTTCACTCTGGTCGAGTTCATCACCCGGCCAAACCGGGGGATCATCATGGCAGTCATGATGGCGACGACCGTAAGGGTCAGGGCCAGCTCGATCATGGTGAAGCCCGACCGGTTTCTGAGCAGGGAGGAGTGCTTGGGCATAGGCCTCCGTTACGAGCACGAAGGGTGCCGCCGAGGGGTGTCTGGGCAACCAGTTGGAAAGACGACACTTGGCGGTGACGACCCCAGCTATGACCGGGCCCGACTACCGCAAAGTGAAAGGCGCAGAGCCGCCGAAAATTGCGCGCTATTCTGTTACCCGGCTGGGCGTTACGGGTCCGTTACTCGGCCGCCTTAGTTGTTCTGGTTCGCGGCAAACCAGCCGGCCACCGTGAACCCCTTGGGGTCCAGCTCGTAAATCCGGTTTCGCACGAAGCGCCCCGTGGTAGGGAAGTACGGGGGCGGATCGGTGGCGGCGCAGGCATTGTAGCTATACCGCTTGACGTAGCCATGACCATCCACCAGACCCACCGCGCCGCGGGTGTTCTGGATTACTCCGCCATTCAGGTTGAGGCAGCCACGGCCGTTATTGACCGCGCCGCAGGCCTCACCTGACGCCGGTCCGGTGTCATAGCTCTCGGCGCCGAAAATGTTCAGCGCCAGCAATACCGCGTGAATATCCTCCTGAGTGGTCTCGTCGTACGTGCGATAAGGGTTCACTCCTCCAATCTGCTGGGGAGCGTTGATCGTATTGTTCGCCACCAGAAGGTCGCCGCCGGCAAATAGTCCGGCTATGACGGCGCAGTCGGCCGCGGCAGCGGAACCCGGATCAACTGCGGAACGAAAGTCGTCCGCAATCACAATGGTGTTAGGCGAGGCCACCGTCACCCTGCCGTTCACCACTCCGCTCAGCGCCACCTTTCCCTGCACGTAGATGACGCCTTGCCAGGCCGGGTTGTACTCCCGATTGATGGGCCAGAGATAGGCATTGTCCGGCCGTGCGGTAAACAGCGCATTGCCGGTTGGTGCACCTACCCCTCCGGGCCGAGGGATCCAACCCCGCCCGGTGCCGGGCCAGTCGCCCACCACGGCGGCCCAATCGGCCGCAGCAACGTTGGGCCAGGCGGCCGCGGTGAGCCGCGGATCTCCACCCAGGTAGCACTTGCGGTTGCCGCTCGAGAGCAGGTTGGTGGCGGCGGTAACTCGTGCCGCCGAAGTCGGGGGACTCGGAGCACCCGCAAAGTTAGTATCCGCCGCCGTCCGGAATCGGCCGTTGGTGCCCACCCCCGCGCCGCCGGGGATGGCCGCTCCGCAGTTGGGCGAGCGGCGGATATCTCCAGCCGGCCCCGGGTTGCCGCTCAACGTCGCGGTGACGTACCAGGGCCGGAGATTGTCCTGATAAACTCGGACGAACCCCTCGTTGACGTCGGTCGAGTCGCCATCACCGTTCAGGTCGACAGCTACAAATTCGATTCGGAGGGAGGCTTCGCCCGGACTGTTGCCGTTGAGGTTGCTGACGAAGGACATTCCCGCGGCCGCGGCTCGGCCCTGGAGCGCCGGAAACGCCGCGGTGGTGGGCATCGCGATGGGCGCGACGTTTTTCTTGGGCGCAGGGCCCATGAAAGTGGCGGCACCCTCATTCTGGATCGATGGAGCAGCCGTGGTCACCTGGTCGAAGAAGGTGGCACCAGTATTGGAAATTTTGATCTGATCGTTCGAGTGGACCGGACCCCGGATCTGGTCGTTGTTGGCGAAGACGATGTTGCCTTCAGTGTTGGTGAAATAGGAGAACTTGGCAAAGCTCTCCTGATTGATCTGGAGCCGGCGCACCACCTGGTTGCCGAAGGTGTCGCGCACCGTGCTGATGATGGTGCCGTAAACGCCGTACTGGCCGCCGGTAATTCCGTCGGGACCCACATAGATGGAGCGGAGCACGTTGGGTACCGTGTTGCCCAGCACGTCGGTTACCGGGGCGGCCGTGGCCAGCGTGGCGTAGCCGGTACTGGGATACACAGCGGGATTGGCGTTCAGCTGGCTCCGGCCCTCCTCCAACCCGGCCAGCGCGATGTCATTCAGCGTCGCGGTACGGTCTCCGCTCTTGGTGATCAGCGTGGCATTGAGGGTCCACATGGCGGCCGCGAGCGCGATGCTGCTGACCGCGAGGGCCACCAGCAACACGGTAATCAGGGCGATGCCTCGTTCGTTCCTGACCTTCCTGGAGCGGCTCATATAACCTCGCGTTCAGTCGCCAGTCGTGCGTCATGGGGTTCCTCGTGCGGTTCTTACGGGCCGGGTATGGCGATAGGTACGGACTGCGCCGATGCGGAAAGTCTGGGCGTGCAGTCCTGTGCCGAAAGCCGATAGACGTAGCTGGTTCCGGGCACCAGGTCCTGGTCGGCGTAGGAGTACGTTGCCAAGTCCGCGGCCGGAATCGAGGTCAGTGGGTCCGACCAATCCGGATCGGTCACGTCTCGGCGCCAGAGGACATAGCGCACCACGTCCCGCTCGCCCTGGTTCTCGTCGAAGGCGCGGTTCCAAGTCAGCAGCACCCGGTGGACTCCGGTGGAGTTGTCGTACGCCGCATTCAACGGTTGCCCCAGAACGGGGGCCGAGCCGCAGATCTTGAGCTCCCTCAGGCCCATGTTGGGCAGCGGAATGGTGGTGCTGATCCGCTGCCGCCGCTCCTTGGTACCCGTCTGGCCGTTGGTGATGATGTAGCTCACCAGCACGGCCCGGAGGCTGTCGATCGGGCTGCCCGCGTCGGCCGTGCTCCCATGGCCCGGGATGGTGTGTCGCATCGGCAGCTCCGCCGACGTCACCAGAGTGGAGACGGGCGCCAGACCGGGCCCCGGAATCCGCAGTTTGTAGTAGCGGAAGAACGGCAGATTGGTGGAATCCGGCAGAACGTTGCGCACCAGCCGCTCCGGCGGCTGACCGTTTACCTGGCGGAGGAGGACAAAGTCATCGGTGCGGGGCGTCTCCACGTCCGGCCGGAAAAACAGGGTGATGGTCTCAGCCAGCGTGTTGTTGCCTAGGTCGTCCAGATAATCCTGCGAAGGATACAGAAAGGCCGGTGTGGAGCCCGGAATGGCAATCTGGTCGGCCAGGCGGAGCCCGACGGTTTCTTCCGCGGGCGCATCAGGATCCACATATACGGCGGAGATATCGGACACGTCGTTCGAGACGTAGTCGGCGTTGAAGGAATAGCTGTTCGCGCTCGCGTAGACGATCGGCGGCTGCCGGTCCAGCGTTCGAGCGCCGGTGGTTCGGAACTGGGCGTGCAGATGGTCGGCCCCGTAGCTCAAATTGAGCAGGGTGGACATCTCCTCGTCGCCCTTCCGGAACCCACGCGACTGCGCCCGGAGAAAGCTCAAGGCTCCCCCCAGCACGCCCATGAAAACCACCATGGCAATGAGCATCTCGATCAGCGTGAAACCGGAGCGCGATTTCATTGGCAATCGTAGTTCAAGGAGCAGCGATCGTGGCGTAGCGGACCACCGGGCTGCTGAGCTCAGGCCCCGAGACCGTGACCCTGATCTTGGTGACGTCGGTGGTGCTTCCCGCGCCGGTCCGGATGACCCGGGTCGAGCGGGTGTAGCCGGCAAAGGGGACTCCGCTTCGGGTGCTGTCGAAGCGGACCGTGAGCGAGTCGTACGCCGGGGATACCCGTACCTTGGCGATCTGGGCATCCGCCACCGCCGCAGCCTGGATCCGCATCCGGTTGCGGGTGATCACTCCCAGGTACTTGGTGGTGCTCGCAGCTGCCGCGAGCAGGACCACGCTCAGCATGGCGAGGGCGATCAGCACCTCGACCAGGGTGAATCCAGCGGAAGAACCGGCGCGCGTTTTCATCAGAAGCCTCGCAGCCATTCGGAGCCGTTGTAGCGCCACCACTCGGTGCGGCCGGTGGCGCGAATGATCTCGACCGCACGGGTGTGCTTCTTCAGGCTGATGTCGCCCGCCTCGGCGCCGCGGGAGGTGAGATAGAATCCACCCACGCCGCTGGCGCTGCCGTTACGATGGAAGGTCAGCGCCGGCAGTCCATTGATCACGTCATCGAAGTCGATTGGCTGATCGCCGAAGGCCCGGGCTGGTGCCTGACCCCGGCCGAACACCACCCGATCGTCCAGGGTGAACACCCGGCTCCGCTCGTTGACGCCGATGATGCCGTCGCTGTTGGCATCCCACACCAACCGCACCTGGCGATTGCCGGCGTCGAAAGTGAGAATGATGTCGTGCTGCTTGGTAATCGCCTCGCGCTGAGCCGCCACCATGGTGGTGCTCACCGCCTGCACCGCGGAGTTCACCTGGAACTGGGCCACGTCGATTTTGGGTAAGGCGATCGCGCCGAGAATGCCCATGATCACGATCACCAGCAGCAGCTCAACCAGGGTGAATCCACCCGGTGCCGTGCGCGCCCGCGGAACACGAAGCAGCATGGGGCCTCCTTATATGCGGCACACCAGCGTCGGCCTCGAGAACAGGATCGTCGGATGTGGGGGCAGGGTTTCGATCGCCCTCCCTGAACGCACGAAGGGTGCCGCCTGGGCATTGTCGGCATCCTCCGTGAGGGCGTAGAGTTAGCCGGCTGCAATCCGGCGCTCCTGGTGAAAGTTTTTTCGCGCCGAACCACCGTTTGCAGAGAAAACCTGCCGGGTACTGCACTCGGGCCATTATTGGGTTTGAGCACGGCTACTTGTATTACAGCGCCGAACGCCGAATTTCCGTACACTACAGTGTGAAAAGGGCCCATGCGAACCCGCGAACGGATTCTGGCCAATCTCGAGAGCATCTACCGTGAATCCTACGAACGTGCCAGGCAGGCGGCCGATCAGGGACGCATGATCGACCTGGACAGCGCCTACATGCGCGATCAGCTGATGCTGGAGATTCTGCTCGACATCCGCGACCTGTTTTCGGTGGCTCCGGCTGCCTCCGGTGGCAGCGCTCTGGAGCGGCTGGAAGCGCTGCACCGGCTCACCAAGCTCCCCTGAAAGGCTCTTTCATGCTTCGGTCGTCTATCCTGCCACTGCTCCTGGGAGTGGCCGGCCTTCTGGGTTATCGCATGAATACTCCCCGTAGGAACACGGTTCCGCTCGCACCCGCAAACCTGGTGATCTACGGACGGGTGTGGACCGGAGACTCTGCCAGGCCCTGGGCTCAGGCGGTGGCGGTCTCGGGCGAGAAGATCGTTGCCGTGGGAGACAGCTCGAGCATCGCCGCTCAGGTGGGACCTGACACCAGGGTGATCCGGAACGGCGCGATGGTGGTCCCCGGGTTCATTGACGGACACACCCACTTCATCTACGGTGGTTTTCAGCTCATCCAGGTAGACCTCCGCGACGCGGACAGCCCCGAGGAGTTCGTGCGGCGAATCAAGAACTACGCGGCCAAAGCCAAGCCTGGCGAATGGATCCTGGGAGGCAACTGGGATCACGAGCGCTGGGCCGGCACGCCGCTGCCGGATCGGAGCTGGATCGATTCGGTGACGCCGAACAATCCGGTGTTCGTCGACCGGCTGGACGGACATATGACGCTGGCCAACAGCCAGGTGCTCAAGCTGGCCCACATCGATCGATCCACGAAGGAGGTCGCCGGTGGGACCATCGTTCGGCGACCGGATGGCGAGCCCACCGGAGTGGTGAAGGACGCGGCCCAGAACCTGGTCTATGCCGTCCAACCGACCCCATCCCCCCAGCAAAGCGACGCGGCGATCGAGCGGGCGATGCGCTGGGCCGCCTCCCACGGCGTCACCGGCGTAGCTGACGTCTCGGTGCCCTGGTTCGAGGTGGACGCCTTGCAGCGCGCGCATGCCGCTGGGCGGATGATCACCCGGGTCGCGGTCTACGTGCCGTTTCAGGACTGGCGGCGGATGGCTGAGATGGTGAAGGCAAACGGAGTGGGAGACGACTGGCTCCGGGTAGCGGGCGTCAAAGGCTATGTGGACGGATCGCTTGGCTCCACCACCGCGCTGTTTTATGAGCCTTATAATGATGCACCGCAGACCAGCGGGCTCCTGGTGAACCCCGAGGACTCGCTCCGTTCCTGGATCGGAAGCGCCGATTCAGCCGGCCTGCAGGTGGCAGTGCACGCGATCGGCGATCGCGCCAACGGGCTGCTGCTCGACATCTACGACAGTGTTGGTCGGGCCCATGGTCCCCGTGACCGTCGCTTTCGGATCGAGCACGCACAACACCTTCGGCGGCAGGATATCGGCCGGATCGCTCGGCTGGGCGTGATCGCGTCCATGCAGCCCTACCACGCCGTAGATGATGGGAGGTGGGCCGAGAAGCGCATTGGGCCGGAGCGGATCAAGACCACATATGCCTTCCGGTCATTGATCGATGCGGGTGCGCGGCTGGCCTTCGGCTCGGACTGGACCGTGGCCCCGCTCGATCCACTGCTGGGGATCTATGCCGCGGTCACCCGGCGAACCTGGGATGGGAAAAATCCTGGGGGCTGGGTTCCGGAACAGAAGATCACGGTGGAGGAAGCTCTCAGAGCATACACGGCGGGAAACGCTTATGGCGTCTTTGCCGAGCAGAAGCGTGGCAAGCTGAAGCCGGGCTACTTGGCCGATGTCGTAATCTTGGACAATGATCTCACCAAGGTGAGGCCAGAGTCGCTAGACCAGGTGAGGGTACAGCAGACAATCGTTGGCGGTAAAGTCGTCTACAGTAAAGAATAAGGTCTATAGAATTAGTCGGAGTCAGTAATAGTAGTTGGGATCCATACGACGTTTGCTGCACTTCCGTGACGAATTCCGCAGTAGCTGGCGCCATAGCCGCCGGCTTGCCACGCGCACTGCTTCGGTCGGCTGGCCCCCCGATACGGGGTTTTCCCCGGCTGAGCCAGTTGCTGGCACCCCCAACGGCGGGCCGATAAGGCGACTGTCGCCCGGGTAGCTGCTGGCTATCTTCCAGCAGACTCGGAGTTCTGAACTGGTACCCTGACCCCTTGTTCCATGGCCACACGCACATCGGGCCGTACCAAAGGCTCTACCAAACTCGACAAATCCGATCTCCTCGAGCTCTACCGGCTAATGCTGCTGGCCCGCCGGATCGATGACAAGGAGATCCAGCTCAAGCGGCAGAACAAGATCTTCTTTCAGATATCCGGGGCCGGCCACGAAGCCGTGCTTGCCGCCGCGTCCCGGGTATTTCGTCCCGCCTACGACTGGTTCTACACCTACTATAGAGATCGAGCTCTCTGCCTCGGCCTGGGCATGACTCCAACCGAGCAGCTGCTCTCCGCTGTCGGCGCGGCGGACGATCCGAACTCCGGTGGCCGGCAGATGCCGTCGCATTGGGGTCACAAGGACCTGAACATCGTCAGCGCCTCCAGTCCTACCGGCACGCAGTTCCTCCAGGCCGTCGGATGCGCCGAGGCATGGCTTCGGTACTCACGAATTGACGGAATTACCGACAAGAAGCAGGTGATCCGGGGCGACGAAGTCGTGCTTTGTACCACCGGCGATGGCACCACCAGCGAGGGCGAGTTCTGGGAGGCGATGAGCACCGCCACCAATCTCAAGCTTCCGGTGGTGTTCCTGGTGGAAGACAACGGCTACGCCATCTCGGTTCCGGTCGAGGTGAACACTCCTGGCGGCTCCATTTCGAAGCTGCTGACCGGCTTCCCCGGTCTGTTCATCCAGGAGGTGGATGGCTGCGACGTGATGGCGTCATTGGACGTGCTGACCAAGGCCGCCGACTACACTCGCGCCCGTAAGG
>JBJMPB010000263.1:0-3745 GCA_045803455.1 Gemmatimonadales bacterium
TCGGAGACGGCCCAGCCGCATTTGTAGCATTCCGCTCCGGTCAGGCCGCCTTCGTCTCCCCAGCGGTACGCCCGACCGCACTCGGAACAGAATCCCATGTACCGCTGCACTCGGTGTCCGCAAATGCAGCGTACATCCCTGGGCCACGCGCGAGCGCGCCGCCTACGTGCGGTCATACCGGGAAATGGCAGCGTCTACGATCCGCTGGATGAAGTCACAGTATTCCAACCCCGCCTTTGCGGCGGCGTTTGCCATGTCGTGGCCATAGCTGATGAAGGGATTCGCGTTGGCCTCCAGCACCCAGACACCACCATCATCGGTGAGCCGGATATCGAGCCGGCCATAATCGCGCAGCCATAGGGCACGGTAAGCCATGCGGCAGGTCTCGGTAATTCGCTCGCGCACCACCTTCGATAGGGGACGCGCGAGGACGTTCCGGATTCCCTTGCGCTCCCGGTAAGCCTCGTCCCACTTGGCAAACTGGGTGGCGATCCGTTCTTCCGGGCGGGTCTTCCCTTTATCGAAAACCATCTCCGTGATGGGGAGGATCTCGAGGCTGTCGTCATTACCGATGATGCTCACGTAGAGCTCGCGTCCATCGACGAACTCTTCTGCGATGGCGCCCTGACTGAACCGCTCATGGATGAACGCCACCCGTTCCACCAGCGATTCCTGGTCCTGCACCACCGATGCCTGGGCAATCCCGGCAGAGGCGTCGGTCTGCAGCGGCTTCACGATTAACGGAAAGGTGAGCTTCGGCGAGCGATCGACTTGCTCGTGCAAGCGGTAGCTCACAAACCCCGGCACCTGAATTCCGAAGTAGGCAAGAACCTTTTTGCTGATGGCCTTGTTGCGGGTCATCTGCAACGCCAGGGGCGGAGCGCCCGTGTAGCGGTAGCCCTCCGCCTCGAGTAAGCCGGGGAGAAGGTATTCCAGTGATTCATCGCCCCGGAACGCTTCGGCGCCATTGAAGACCAGGTCAGGTTGCCAATCGCCCAGATTCCGTAGCAAATACTCCAGGTCGTCCCCCACTCCAAGGAGGCGGACCTCATGGCCACACTCCAGGAGCGCATGGGCAATCTGGTACTCCATCTCCGGCTCGTCGGCTTTCCAACCCGCAACCTCGCGCTCCATCTGGCGAGCGTGCTCGGGGTGATCCCAGCCGGAGTAGGGAGTGTCAAAAACGACGGCGACGCGCATAATGTGTAGCAAGATTTCCGGGCCCGTCCCGTAACGCTAGGCCGATCCTGCTGTTGCCCCTCTAAAATCTCTTCGCGAAATGCCCGCTCATCGGTGCGGCGCCTGGCGGTAAGTGTTTGTCGGACAACGCAGTCAGCCATGGCTCACCGATTGCTCCTCCGACAGGCAGAGAACCACTTCTTGCACAACTGCTAACCTATCGAGCTAATCGCATGCACGGACGTCTGAGCTGGACGCTCGTTTTCTGTGCTCTGAGCAGCCTCACGGCCCGCGCCGCGGCACAGGACCTCACGCCTGCAGAACGGCTCAGGGTCGACGACTGGTATCGGAAAACGAGCGACCGTACCGGCGATGGCGAGTGGGGTATAGCCATTGGCACTATTGGTGGGCGTGTGCTCTGGAGTGTGAATTCCGAGCTCCAGTTGATTCCGGCATCGACCGCCAAGCTCTTCACCGTGGGATTCAGCCGGGCACGCGCGGGCGGCGGGGCTCGCATCTCGACCCGTGTCATCGGTCGCGGCACTTTGGACTCGATGACCGGCCGCTGGAGAGGTAGCTGGCAACTCGAGCTGGGGGGCGACCCGACACTGGAGCGCTCCGGCCGGAATGGGCCTACTCTGCGGGAATTAGCCCGCCAGCTCCGGGGCCGGGGTATCACCCAGCTCGAAGGTGCGCTGGCGCTGACCAGCCGGACCGGTCCCGCAGCTTCCCGTTATCCCGCGGTCTGGTCGGCCGAGTTTGTGGGCCAGCTGTATGCCCCGCCGGTGGGACCCGTCACCCTGCACGAAAACACGATTTCACTGACCTTCCGTCCCGGTCGGGATGTGGGGTCGCCTCCCACTCTGGTGTCAGCCTACCCTGCCGGAGTCGACCGGCTGGTGCGGATGAGCGCCACAACGGTGGGGGGCAGCCGCCGGCGTCTGGTGCTGACGGCCGACCCGGACGGTGGCTGGACCCTGGGCGGGACCATCGGGATTGACTCCCGTGCTGCCGGGATATCTGCGGTCGCCCATGAGCCAGCCAGTGTCCTGGGTTACGCCTGGGCAGCGGCGCTCGACCGCGCTGGAATCCAGTGGGTGAACCGGAGCTCCCCGCCCATCGTCGGGCCGGGGGTTCCGGCAGTCCTGGCCAAAGTGGAGTCGCTGCCCTTCGACAGCGTGGCGGTCGAGATCAACCGGCGAAGCCTCAACATCGGCGCAGAGCTGGTGCTGCAGTGGGCGGCCGCCAGCCAGACCTCGGGCCCCTCTCTCTTGAACCAGCATGTTCGCGAGGTGGTGGGACCGCAGGCCCAGATTCGTCTGGTGGATGGCAGCGGCTTGAGCGAACTGGACCGGGTCAGCCCGATGACCCAGATGCTGTATCTGGCCCGATACCCCCAACTGCGTGGCGCAGAACGCTATCCGCTGCTGCTGCCGGCCAACGGAATTGGCACCTTGAGGGGTCTGCGCTACGGTATGGGTAAGGGTGTGGTTCACGCCAAGACCGGCACTCTGGATCGGGTGGCTACCCTGGCGGGATACCTGGGCCGGCCGGATGGCGTACTGGTCATCTCCCTCATGTATAATGGCCGCCGGACGCATGCTGCCCGGGCCGCCGAATGGGAGCTCTTTCGTTTGCTGGGCGCCGAAGGAGTAAACCTGAGCGGCGCACTGGAGACCCAGATGGGCGGCACCACGAACCGTGATGACGAGACCGAGGATGCGGCCCGGGTGTTGCGGTGATTTTGTGAGGTCGCGAGCCCCTGGTGCTGTGCACCGGGACCGCGCATTATCTCTCTCCCCAAACCGCAGCAACTGTTACCGGAGCAGGTATGGATTCAACGGCCCGGCAGGCCAGACTCAAACCCGAATTCGCCGAACTCTATCCTCCGCTCACTGCCGGGGTGTGGGAGCCTGCCGCGGAAATGGGTGCCCGCGTGCTGCTATGGCAGTTGCAACAGCGCGGCACCGAAGCGTTGGGGACCCGCCTGCTGGATGAACGCCACTTCGAGTTCCGGGGGGGCTGGCACAGGGGCCAGGAAACCGACCTGCGGACCCGGGTCTGCGACCCGGCTTTCAACGGTCCCTTTTAGTATTGCTCGATCAGAGCCTTGGCCAGCCGCTCGAAGCCTCTTCGTAACAGCGATCGTTTTCTCCACTGCTCCAGCAGGATCTCACGGGAGCGGCCGTAATCCTCAATGAGTCCTCTCTCCATTGATGCGGCAAATTCTTCATCCGAGATCCCCAGCACATTCTCTTCATTGAGCTCCATGCTACGTTCGTCCATGTTAGCCGATCCGACGATCGACCAGGCGCTGTCGATCACCACGGTCTTTGCGTGCATCATCGCAGGCTGATACTCGAAGATCCGCACTCCACCCTCGAGAAGTTCCTGGTAGTAGCTCTGCCCTGCGGCCTGAACCGGTATCGCATCGGTATGGTTGCCCGGCACCAACACCCGCACGTCCACTCCGTTTCGCGCCCGATCGATCACGGCTTTCCTGAGGCGCTTGTCCGGGATGAAGTAGGAGTTGCTGATCCAGAGCCGGTGGTGCGCATTGATGAAG
>JBJMPB010000327.1:0-2806 GCA_045803455.1 Gemmatimonadales bacterium
CGCTTTGCCGAGTCCAACTACCACGGCATCGGCTTCGACCTCGGCTTCTCGGTGATGCTGGACCCGGCCAAGGCCCAGATCGCCGGCTCGGCCGGCGAATGCGCCTGGGGCGGCATGGCCTCGACTGCGTTCTGGATCGATCCCAAGGAGGACCTAGCCGCCGTGATGATGACACAGCTCACGCCATCGTCCACCTATCCGATCCGGCGGGAGCTGCGGGTGCTGACGTATCAGGCGATTGTGGAGTAGTGGGGGGGCGGCGCGATGGTGTCAGACCCAGAGGGTCTGACACTGTCGAGCGTATCTTTCCACCCGTGATCCCGGACGGAGTATGCGCGCCGAAGGCGAGCAGCGCTCCGATCCGGGACCTCGTGAGGCAAGGTTCCCACTCATCGAACGAGGTCCCGGACAGCCTCGCCTGCGGCTCGGCTTCCGGGATGACGGGTGAAAGCCTTGGCTCGCTGGTATGACACCATGGTGGCGGTTACTTCTTCGCCGGGTCCTGCTCCTCCGACTCCTGTGGGAGCACCTCGTTGAGCTGCTTCTGGTATTTCTTCACCAGCGCGACGTTCTCCTTGAACTGCAGGGGCTGCGCCGTTTTCAATGCGTCCTGCATCTCCTTGAGAGCCTGGTTTTTGTCATCCTGGGACATCTGCTTGTCTTGCTTGATCTCTTCCATGTCCCTCCTGATCTGGTCCGGCGGTTCCGTGAACTGCCCCGTCTGCGTGTCAAGGCCGGCAAGCACCAGCGAAATGTTGGCGCCTACCTCGCTGAACTCGTCCACCGTGGAGAAGCCGTTGCTCTTGGCAATCTGCTCGACCTGCTTCTGCAGCGCCGGATCGGCCTTGTCGCCCGCGGCATCGAGCTTGCTCGAAAGAGGCGCGAGCTGCTTCTGAGCCGAGATGAAGCCTTGCACCTTCTTTTCGGTGAGCTTCAGCTGCTTGAACTGCGGCTCGCCCTGTCCCTGCGCCTGGTTCTGCGCCATACCCAAGGAGGCAAGGAGTGCAAGCCCAGCGAATGCGGCCGACATCCGAAGCCATATGGTTCTCATCACCAGCTCCCTGCTTGCTCGTTCAGATTCTGCGCGGAGTGTTAACCATGAAGCAGGCGGGTGGGTTCCGCGCGGACGCCGGCACCGGTCGGCGCATGGCAAGGGAACTCGAATGACAGGCCCGGCCCGGGGGTCATACCAGCTCCGGATGATTAGGTCCCGGTAGACATGGCTGGCCACCAGTGGAAGTTGGTGGTCTCGCGGATGACGTGGGGCAGGCCGGCGAGGGTGCGACAGCGAGCGGCGAGGACCGCGTCAAGGTCATCGAGGGTCTCGAAGTTGCGGTTGACGAGCGGCTCGTCGAGCAAGGGCCAGAGGTGCTCGGCCGGCTGCAGCTCGGGACTGTAGGGCGGCAGGAAGACGAGCCGCACTCCGTCCGGCAAGGCAAGATCGGGCGGCGCATGCCAGCCGGCGTTGTCGAGCACGAGCACACGAGCACGATACGGCGCGTCTTGCCGGCGCCGATTTCGGCCGCGAACGTCGCCAGCAGGCGCTCGAAGAAGGCCTTGTCGATGCCGTTGGAGATGTACCAGACCACCTCGCCGGTGCCGGGTGCGACGAAGGCCGTCACATAGAGCCACTCGAAGCGGTGATGGCCGACGGCGATCGGCCGCTGGCCCACGGGCGCCCACACGCCACGCAGGATCGGCTTCAGGCCGACCCGGTGCTCGTCCGTGGCCCAGACCTCGACAGGGAGCTCGGGGTGCTTGGCGCGCTCCTCCGCCACCGCCCCATCGAGTTTTTTTTAAACTCCGCGCACTGCTCCTCCGTGGCGGCGCGGGCATGGCGCGGACGCGGCCGCTGGATCGACCAGTCGAGCTTCTTGAGCGCGTCCCAGCCGCGCTGCGGGTGAACCGATTTGAGGCCCAGCGTCTGCGCCATCACCGCGGCGACCTTCGGTCCCGTCCAAAGACCTCCATCGGCCGGCGCACCAGCGAGGTGCCACGCCAACACCGTGAGGGCCTCCTCGGTGAGGATCGTGGCTTCGGTACCGTTGTGGGCGCGCTGGTCGCCGAGGCTTTCCGGACCGCGAGCGTTATAGCGGGCGATCAGCCTATTCAGCCACCGGCGCGAGAAGCCGAGCAGCTCGCCGACCTCAGCCTTGCCATGACCCTTGGCCAGAAGCCAGATCGCCTGCACATGGCTCTTCTCGATGACATCGCTGGCCGCGCGATACCTGGCGCCGAGCTCTTCCACGCTCAGATGCGCTGCAATCGTCGTCATGACCCCTCCCGAATCATGACGACCGACATTAACCGCTTCGCACCACCTCAAGATTCAGGCGCAACTCAAGACTCAATCATCCGGAGTCCGTATGAGATGGTCAGCGAGTTATAACAAAAGTGGTTGCGGGGGTTGGATTTGAACCAACGACCTTCAGGTTATGAGCCATGCGCTCTTGATTTTTCGTGGTTCATACGCCATCTGAACAGACCTGTGTAGTGATCCGTGATTCCATAAGATTCACTGGTTATTCACGATCTACGCGGTGGTGGCCAACAGCCCGGAAATGCCATAGAAGGTCGCTGAGATTCACCACGGATATGCCACGGAGGGGTTCGGCCATGGGCCGGAGAGCGACCAACACGGTCGAGTACAACTACCAGCAGACAGACAGGATCGCCCGCCAGGCCAAGGGCAGGCGGCGGACGGAGTGGCGCGTGTCTGGGGTCGATGGCCTAGTGCTGGTGACACAGCCCAGCGGGTCGGCGACCTGGTACTTCTTCTATCGTGACAAGACGACAGGGAAGACGG
>JBJMPB010000365.1:0-5205 GCA_045803455.1 Gemmatimonadales bacterium
CATTGTGCACTTGGTCGGGAGCACTTCGAGCAAGAACGGAACCTAGAGCCGCATCGTCGGCTCCCCCGACCACTATCACGTGGCATCCCTGCGCGACCAGGCGGCGGGTCAGCTCCTCCCAGTACTCCAGGGGCCAGCGCTTGGTGGCATGAGCCGCTCCGGGGGCTATGGCGACTGGACGGGCCACGTCGGGGATACCGGCCTGCTGGAACCACTCGAGCACCCTCCGCTCAGCTGGTGGATCCCAGAACAGATCGGGCGGTCTGCCGTCCGGCGCGACATCCAGCGCTCGGGCGGCCGAGAAGTATCGTTCCGCCACGGGGCGAGGGTCTCGATAGACGTTCTGCTTGGTGTGAATCAGGATGGCACGGGCAATTCGGTGTTTCGGGTAGCTCGACCAGTTGCCGGGAACCAGGGCCCGGAGTGCCCGCGAACGCAAGCTGTCGTGTAGGTCCAGCAGGTGGCTGAAGTGATGGCCCCGGAGTTCCTCGGCAAGATCCCAGAGGCCCTGGTCGCGCGATATCCCGACCACCTCGTTGACATGGGGATTCGCGCTCAGCAGGGGAACGTATGGTTTTTTGGTAACAAAGGTGATTCGGGCCGAGGGGTGGCGAAATCGCAGGGCACGCAGCAGCGGCGTGGTTAATAACACGTCGCCAATGGAGCTGAAACGCACGGCGAGAATGTTCGGCGGAGAGTCGGAATCGGGCACGCGTCAAGGTACTGCGTGAACGCGCTTTCATCTATAGTTTACGGCATGCCCCGTCCCAAAAGCATTCTCTGGGTGGACGACGAGGTCGAAAGCCTCACGTCGCACATCATGTTTCTGGAAGAGCAGGGATTCGCGGTCGAGACCAGCACGCACGGTGACGACGCGCTGGTCTTGCTTCAGCGACAACCCTACGGTGTGGTGCTCCTGGATGAGCAGATGCCGGGGCGCCGCGGCCTCGATCTGTTTCAGGCCATCCGGGCGATCGATCATGGCATGCCCGTGGTGATGGTGACCAAGAGCGAAGAGCCGGACACCCTCAAGGATGCGATCGGCGCGGAGATTTCCGACTACTTGGTCAAGCCGGTGAACCCGCGACAAATTCTGTCCGTGGTCACCCGGTTGCTGGAGGGCGATCGAATCCGGCAGCAGCGGCTCTCCCGCGACTTCGCTACCCGTTTTCGTGAATTAGAGGCGCGGCGCGGCGGGCCCCTGGCCTGGCGCGAGTGGGTGGAGCTCGTGGTGGAGCTGGCCGAGTGGGAGGTCCGGTTGGGTCAGGCAGACGAGCCCGGGCTGCAGGACGCGTTGCGCACTCTGCAGGAGAGTCTGCGACAGGATTTTGCCCGCTACCTGCAACGCAACTACGCCAGCTGGCTGCACGACGGCGGGAGCGACCGTCCGCCTCTCTCGGTCGACATCGGAGCAGAGTTTCTCCGGCCCGTGCTGGATCTGCACGGCCGGGCCATGCTGGTCGTGGTAGACTGCCTCCGGCTGGATCAATGGGCAATGATCCGGCCGCTGATCAGCGCGCGATTCGACATCGAGACCGCGCATTACTTCTCCATTCTGCCGACTGCGACGCCGTTTGCCCGCAACGCGATCTTCAGCGGACTCTTTCCGGCAGAGATCAAGGCCCGCTATCCGCACTGGTGGAACGACCACGAGGACGCCAGCCTCAACGCTCACGAAGCCGAGCTCCTCAGCGAGCACATGCGCGAGCTCACGGGCCGATCCGTCCCGATCCACTACGAAAAAGTGTTCACGGCGGCGGACGGTGAAGGGTTACTCAAACGCCTTCCGGCCCACCTGGCCAAGGAGGGCGTGACGGCATTGGTGTTCAATTTCATCGACCAGCTCACTCACGGACGCACCGAGAATTCCACCTTGTTCGAAGTGGCCCGGGACACGCCGGCGCTACGCAACCTGACCCGCACCTGGTTCGAGCGCTCCCCGCTGTGGGACGCCCTTCGAGAGGCAGAACGGCGGGGTGTGCCTGTTTTACTGACCACCGATCACGGCTCGATCCACTGCCATACGCCGGCTACGGTGTTCGCCAAGCGGGACACCACGTCGAATCTCAGATACAAGTTTGGTGATGATCTCAGGGCCCAGGATCCCGACTCGGCGCTTGTCGTGGATGATCTGTCCAGCTTTGGTCTGCCGACCCGGTCGCCCGGAACCCGGCTGCTGCTGGCCACCGGCGACCGTTTCTTCGTCTACCCAACCAAGCTCCGGGAATATCAGGCGCGATACCGGGGCGCATTTCTCCACGGCGGCGTTTCGCCGGAAGAAGTTCTCCTACCCATCGCCTTGCTGACTCCCCGACAGGGCTAGGCGTGCGTACCGAGCTCCGGCTCCTCCGACTGATCCGCCCCTACCGAAATCTTCTGGTCCTGGGTCTGATCACAACTTCCTTGGCTTCGCTGCTCGATGGGTTCACGCTCGTTATTCTGATCCCCCTCCTGAAGCACCTGTTCGGCACCGCTGGCCAGCTCCGCCCCACATCCACCCGGTTGGAAGCGCTTATGGATAAGCTGGTCGAGCCACTGGTGGCTGGACTCAGTCCAGGTCAGGCAGCCGGCCGGTTGGTGGTGCTCCTGGCTTTGGCGCTATTGCTGAAAAACGTTCTGAGCTATGCCTCGTCCCAAATCTCGGTGCGAGCACAGGAAGGGCTGGTGCGAGACGTGCGGTCGCGCCTGTTCTCGCATTTGCTCACGCTGGAGATGGATTTCTTCCAGCGCACCCGAGCCGGTCAGCTGATCTCAGCCATGATCACGGAGGTGGACCAGACCAAGACCGTCATCACCGCTTCGCTGCTATCGCTATTCCAGAATCTCGTGGTCGTGGTAACCACACTGTTCATCCTGAGCCAGATTTCGATTCGGCTCACGCTCCTCACGCTCGCCTTTGTTCCGCTGCTGGTCCTCGGGTTGCAAATACTGCTGCGGCGGCTCCGAAGCCACGCCCAGGCTCGGGCGCGGGAACGGGGGGAGATCACCGCTACGATCACCGAGCGGCTGGGCGCCATCCGGCTGATCCGGGCCTATGGTGAAGAGGAACGGGAGAGCTCCCGGTTTCAGGCTCAGGCCGAGCGGTACCGCAAACGGGTCATCCGAACCCAGCGTTTCTCCTCGCTGACCAGCCCGCTGAGCGAGATCTTCTCCGGATTTTTGGTCATTCTGATCATCTGGGCGGGAACCAAGCCTGGTCTGGTAGGGCTGCAATCGGCACTCGCGCCTGAGGCGATCATCGTATTCCTGATGGCCGCCCTCAAGCTCTCCTCTCCGCTCAAGACCATCGCCTCTTTCCCCGCCTCATTGGCGGTTACCCTGGCCAGCGCCGAGCGAGTGTTTGACCTGCTCGATCAACCCCCAACCGAGTTGGAGGTGCCCGGAGAGGAGATGGCCAGGTTCGAGCGCGAGATCGCGTTTGACAACGTTTCCTTCCGGTATGGCAACGGAGACCTGGTGCTGAGCGACGTTTCCTTTCTAATGCCGCGAGGCAAAGTCGTGGCTTTGGTCGGTCCCTCCGGGGCAGGGAAGACCACTGCGGCCGACCTGCTGCCCCGGTTTCACGACCCCACCTCAGGGCAGATTCTGATGGATGGCGTACCGCTCACTCAACTGACCCGGCGCTCACTGCGGACTCTCATGGGAGTGGTGAGTCAGGAAACGGTACTGCTCAACGACACCGTTCTGGCGAACATTGCGTACGGCTCCCCCGGCGCCACCCGCGACCAGGTCGAGGATGCGGCAAAGGCGGCGAATGCTTCCAGCTTCATTGCAGCGCTGCCCCATGGATACGACACCATGCTGGGCGAGCGAGGCACCCGACTCTCCGGCGGCCAGCGACAGCGGATTGCCATCGCCCGGGCGCTGCTGCGCGATCCTCCCATTCTCATTCTGGATGAGGCCACCAGCGCGCTGGACACTGAATCGGAGCGATTGGTGCAGCAGGCCATCGAACGACTGATGCACCATCGCACCGTACTGGTAATTGCCCATCGGCTGGCAACCGTGCGCAATGCCGATGAAATTGTGGTGCTGGACGCGGGGCGAGTGGTGCAACGCGGGAGCCACGAAGAGCTGTTGCAAACCGGCGGACTCTACCGTCGGCTCTACGACCTGCAGTTTAGGGATGAGGAACCGGCAACAGCAGAGGTCTGAGCTGGAGGCGTGAGTCAGCTCGTCAGGTTACCCTCGGGCAGGGTGCCTGACGCCAAATAGTTTTGGTACATCCGTACGTACCCCTCCGCCATCCGGGTATGGGTGAACCACCGCTCCGCTCGCCCCCGGCACGCATACGGGTCAATCCGATCGATCGCGTCGCGATGCGCGATCACCTCATCAAGACTATCTGCCAGCTTGCCTACCTCCTCTGAGACGATCTCGGGCAGCGCCCCGCGCCTGGTGCCGAGTATCGGCGTTCCGCTCATCATGGCTTCGATCAGGGTGAGGCCGAAAGGCTCTTCCCACAATGCCGGCATCCAGAGACAATCCGCACCAGCGAGCAAGGCGGCCTTGCGCTGACCGTCCACCGAGCCCACAAAACGGAGGGAGCGCCTGAGGCTCGGACGCCAACCTCCGGCGACGATCAGCCGCTTCTGAGCGCGCTTGGCTCCGCCGATGGCCCAGCGATATCCTTTAGCCCGATGCAATCGACCCAGAAACAGGTCGTAGCCGGATTTCTCGGCTCGAAAGATGAACTCGGACGGGTCTACCCCATTGTACACGAACGCGCTTCCGCCATGCCGCCTGGCATGGTCGGCACTCAGGAAGATTGTGTTTGCCGCAGCCAAGGGCGGCGAACGATTCCCATGAAGGGTAAATACGTGAGGTTGAGCAGGGGGACGAGCCAGCGGGGCATGTAAATGCAAGATGTCAGCAGTGTCGGGAACGAAGCGGGAAAGGTCGAACCGCGAGTCCGCGAGATCCGCTGGTTGCAGCTCCACCACCGTGCCTTCCGCGATGTGCGAGCCGGTGAGCGCCAGAAGCGTGACCTTGTGCCCTAGCTCTGCCAGGCCGCGAGCCAGCCAGATCACAACTCGTTGGGTGCCGCCATATCCTCGGACCGGCACGACACTATGGGTATACAGGACGACGTGCATCGGCCCGCAATGTATTGCGCATTGCCGATATTTCGAATGACCAAAGGAGCCTGAGCCGTGGCCGGTTCGGTGATGCAGGTACTCCACCAGGGAGGCGGAGCCGGGTCAG
>JBJMPB010000482.1:0-4266 GCA_045803455.1 Gemmatimonadales bacterium
CCTTAAATTTCCGGCCCGGATATGCGTCAACCGTGAATTCCGCCGGGTCGCCCACCCGCACGTGGGTCAGCTGGGTTTCCTTGAGGTTGGCGGTTACCCAGACATTTTCGTCTGGCACGATTGACATGAGGGTCTGCCCCACCTGGACCAGCGCTCCGACTTCCGCATTGCGCCTGGCCACGGTTCCCGACACCGGTGCGGTGATGTAGGCGTAGCTGAGCTGCAGCTTGGTATTCTCGACGGCGGCCTGCGCAGCCGCCAAATGGGCATCGGCGCTGCGCACAGCCGCCCCCGACGCGGACACCTGACTCCCCGCGGCGGCGGCTTGCCGGCGGGCCGCCTCAAGCTTGGCGGCAGCCTGGGCGGCGGCGGCTTCCGCCGCATCATATTGCTGGGCCGAAACAATCTTCTGAGCCGCGAGCTTGCGGTAGCGTTCCACATCGGCCGCAGCTTTGCGGTAATCGGCCTCGGCGGCGCTGACCGATGCCTGAGCGGATCCTGCTTCCGCCCGGGTGGCCTGGAGCTCAGCCTGGGTCTGGCCGGCCCGTCCGCGGCTCCCGACTGCCGCCTCAGCCTGGTGCAGGTCAGCCTCGGCCTGCTGCAGCTTGACCTTGAGATCACGGTCGTCCAGGATCACCAGTGTATCACCGGCCTGCACGTGCTGGTTGTCATCCACGAGAATGCGGGTGACGAAGGCGGCAATCCGGGGAGCGATCAGCGTAATGTGGCCGTCTACCTGGGCATTATCGGTGGAGACATGATGCCGGGAATACAGGTACCGGTTGAGTCCCCAGACACCGAGCGCCAGCGCCAACACCCCCACGATGATGACCGGAATCCGCCGGCGCTTCGGCCTCAGTTCCGCCACCTCTGCCGCGTTCTCGTCTGTGCCTTCTGCCATGGTGCGTCTCAGTCGCCGGTCAGGCGATCAATGGAGTTGTTCGATGACGCCGAGGGCCCGATAGGCCGCAACCCGGGCTGTTCCGTAGCTCACCCGAGCCTGAATCAGTGCGTCGTGGGCCGCAATCACTGAGCTCTGTGCGTTCGTTGTTTCCACGCTACCGGCCACACCCGCCGTGAACCGCTGCTGCGCCTCACTCAGTTCGCGCTTGGCCAACTTGACCCGCTCGTCCGCGATCGCCACCTGCTGCTCTGCCGACGCGAGGTCCAGTACCGCCTGGCGGGCCTCAGTCTCGACCTGATCAGCCAGGTTGCGCTCTCTGATTTCCTGGATCTCCAGGCGGGCCTGCTCCTCCTTGGAACGGTTCTGCCGTCGCAACCCATCCAGGATGGGAACACTCACCAACAGCTGCAGGTAATAGCTGCCGGCCAAAACTCGGGTTTGCTGACCGCTCTCGGTGTAAAAGCCGTTCACCGACAGGTTTGGCAGATTCTCAAAACGAATGGCCCGCAAGGTTTGCCGGGTCGCCTCGGTGCGGGCATGCTCCGCTAAAAGCTCGGACCGGTGCTCCCGGGCGTAGCGCGCCGCCTCGTCGGGTTGCCGTGGTATCTCGAGTGGAGCCAGACCCAGGGAATCGGCCAGCTGCAGCTGGGTGTTGGAGGGCAGGTTCAGCGCTCGAACGAGATCCAGACGCGAACGGTCGGCCTGGTTTCGCGCGACCGCCAGCTGGGTTCGAACCGAACCAAAGCTCACCTCGCTGCGGGTCACATCGATGGCCGGGCTCACCCCGGCTTCCACCAGTCTTCGCGCCTGTTGCAGCAGATCCGCGGCGACGGTGCTATCGGCGGTCCGGGCTCGCACCGTCTCCTCTGCACTCAGCACCCGGAGGTAGGCCACACCGGCATTTGCTCCGACCACATCCCCTACCACCCGGGCATCGAGCTTCGCTGCCGCGACGGTGTCCTGACCGGCCCGGTAGCGGGTTCGCGCGCTGAGATCCAGGATGCTCTGGGAGGCACGAAGCTGGACATTGTAAAGATTGAAGGCATCGGTAACACCGCTGACTCCGGGAAAGCCGAAGGCATCGAGGTTGATAGTCTGACGAATGTAGGAGGCTTGTCCTTCGATGTTGGGCAGAAGGTCGGCCCGGCGCTGCCCCCGGCGCGCCTCTGCCGCGCGCACGTTCAGCTGGGCAATAGCTGCCTCTACTCCCTGGCGGCGGCCGATGGCGATGGCGTCGATCAAGCTGATCGGTCCGCTGGGAACAGTGGGTTTCTGTGCCAAAAGCGGCGCATGGATTCCCACCATCGCGGAGCTCAGCAGAGCCGCGGTGAAGCGCATGACGGATCCTGGGAAGTCAGGGACTGTGACTGGAGGCGAACGCGGCGCCGTCCGACTGGAGGTGCTGGGAGGTCATTGGCTAAACCTAGGGGATCGGTCCGTCACACCAAAATGAGATATCGGCCAAAGACACCCTGTGGTGTGACAGCAATCACACGGCGGAACCTGATGTCGTCGGTTGTTCCAGAGTGAGGGATTCTCTTGCTCCGATTCCTTCAATTCCGTAACTTGTCGTTAACCCGTCGCGGGAGGTCCTGCCGATGTCGGACGCATTCCTCAGCTCCGACGATTTCGACGAACAAGCCCATCATCTCTATAACGAAGGCCGCTACGATGAAGCCCTGACTGTTCTGAATGAAGGCATAGCGCTGTACCCCCACGCCGTCGAATTGCACATCGGAAGAGCCTACGCCCATTTGGCCCGGGAGGAATACGCCTGGTCCAGACGGAGCTTCGAGCAGGCCCTGGCGTTGGATCCGGATCACGAGGATGGCCTGGCCGGCCTGGGAGAAACCCTGCTCAAGCTGGGCGATCGGGCGGGCGCGATGCGGGCGGTCGAGCGCATTCTACAGCTCGGCTTCCAGGACGATCACGAGCTCATGCTGCAGATCGGACGCGCCTTGTTCCGCGAGGGTCTGGTTGCTCCAGCCCACCGGTTCTTCGACCTGGCGGTGGCGGCCCACCCCGAGTCGCCCGATGCCGCGGCCTGCCTGGGCTATGCGTCCCACCGGCTGGGGAACGATGCCGGTTCGCTGTACTGGCTGCGCCGTGCGCTGGAGATCGATGCGGGGTACAGCGAGGCCCGGATCTATCTGGCCAACCTGCTCTACGACCGGGGCGAAAGCGAAGCGGCGCTGCATCAGCTGGAGCGAACCCAGCCCGAGGACCACTACGACGAGCTGGGCATCTGGCGCCATATCGAACTGAAGAAGTCGATCTACCGGCTTCCCGACGAAGATCCCGAGCTCGCGCCCTGGCTGGCCCGGTTGGCGGAAGTGGCCGGAGAACCGGACGCGATCGACATGCTGCTGGCTGAGGTCGAGGCCCAGCAGGGCGACGGGGGCGTACGCGACCCGCACCAGCTGGAGCTGTTCGGCACCCTGCTCAGCGAGCTGCACGCGATGCAGAAGCGGCCGGGCCAGGGCGAAGCTCATCTCATCATGACCCTGGCCGGACAGACTATCCGGGGCACCTGGGATGAGATTCTGCTGCAGATGAAAGCCGCCGACCGGGAATGGGCCCATGGATCGCTCACCGATTTCATGGCCAGCTTGGCTCGGCGGGGCCAGGCTGAAACCGGTGTGGTCATCCCCACCACGGATGCTGAAGCCTTTATCAGAGGAAGTGCAGAGGCTGGCGTGCTTCGGATAATGCAGTAAGAACAGCGTGAGCGGTAAGCAGTGAGCGGGGGGCTCCGGTTAGCTTTGGAACTCCTCGCTTTTCTTTCACTACCTCCAGGATAGAGATGACCGTTTCCCCATCCCGCTCACCGCTTACCGCTCACCGCTCACCGGTTTGGACCAAAGGTGTCCACCGGGAGGTGATGCCAAACGGCCTGACGCTCCTGATCCAGCCGGACCACTCTGCACCGGTTGTGGCCGTGGTGACCCACGTGAAGGCCGGCTTTTTCGACGAGCCGGACCACTGGACCGGCATCTCGCATGTGCTGGAGCACATGTTCTTCAAGGGCACGTCGCGCCGGGGAGTTGGCACCATTGCCCGGGAAACCAAGGCTTCTGGGGGTTATCTCAACGCCGGAACGGGATACGACCACACCAGCTACTTCACTGTGCTTCCCGCATCGGGTCTGGACGCTGCTCTGGACATCCAATCTGACGCTCTGCGCAATTCGGCCATCAATCCAGGTGAGCTGGCGCGCGAGCTCCAGGTCATCATTCAGGAGGCCAAGCGGAAGCGCGACACTCCCGGAGCCGTGGCTCAGGAAACTCTGCATGAGGTGATGTTCGACCGGCACCGTATTCGCCGTTGGCGCATCGGTCACGAAGATCACCTGGCTCGGCTTA
>JBJMPB010000483.1:0-4496 GCA_045803455.1 Gemmatimonadales bacterium
CTGCGGTATGGGTCCATCATGCAGGCGCAAGCTTAACCCCTAGGGGGGAGTGCGGAGATGCAGTTCGTGGCATACATTAGGGTGGGCATGGAAGGTGCCCCCGAGGCGGGCCAGCAGTGAGCTGATGACGTCAAGGCTCCAGGCCTCTTTCCCCCACCGAGACCAAGAGAAATGCGCATCCTCGTGACCGGCGGCGCCGGCTTCATCGGCTCCCACCTGTGCGAACGGCTCCTCGCCGACGGCCACCACGTCACCGCGGTGGACAACTTCTTTACCGGCCGCCGGGAAAACATCGAGCACCTGCTGGATCACGAGCGCTTCGAGGTCCTCCGCCACGACGTGACGGAGCCGCTGTTCCGGGAAGTCGAGCAGATCTACAACCTCGCCTGTCCAGCGTCTCCGGTTCACTACCAGTACAATCCCGTCAAGACTGTCAAGTCGAACGTCCTGGGCACGATCAACATGCTGGTGCTCGCCAAGCGAGTCGGGGCCCGGATTCTCCAAGCCTCCACCTCCGAAGTCTACGGCGACCCCACGGTTCATCCGCAGACGGAGAGCTATTGGGGCAACGTGAACCCGATCGGCCCCCGCTCCTGCTACGACGAAGGCAAGCGCATCGCCGAGACGCTGATGATGGACTATCACCGTCAGGACAAGTTGGACATCCGCATTGCGCGCATCTTCAATACCTACGGCCCCCGCATGGCGGAGAACGACGGGCGGGTGGTGTCGAACTTCATCGTGCAGGCGCTCCGGGGACAGGAGCTGACGATCTACGGCACCGGCGAGCAGACCCGCTCCTTCTGCTATGTGCATGAACTGGTGGATGGACTCATACGGCTGATGGCCGTGGACCAGAGACACGAGCCGGTGAACCTGGGCAATCCCGTGGAGTTCACCATCCGCCAGCTGGCCGAAGAGGTCTCCCGGATCGTAGGTGGCAGCGCCAAAGTGACCTATCGGCCACTTCCTCAGGATGATCCGACCCAGCGGAAGCCGGACATCACCCGCGCGCGCGAATGGTTAGGGTGGGAACCCAAGATCGCTTTGGCTGAGGGGCTGACCCACACGGTGGCGTATTTCCGGGAGAACACGACCCGGGCCAAGGCCGGGCGGAGCTTTGGAGAGTTGGCCGCCATCCGGTCGCTGGCTGGCGACTGAGTTTTCTCACCTCTTCCAGCCCTGGTCCGGTAAAGTAAAGCCTGTCCTTCCGTACTATATTCCGCGCCTGTTCCGGCGCGGTGCACCCTGCCCCGTTGCCATCCACCACGGGCGGGTACCCGCCTAGATGCCCCCCTGAGGAATGTCGATTAAATCGGACCGCTGGATCCGCCGGATGGCCCGTGAGCACCGGATGATCGAACCGTTTGTCGATGGCCAGGTGCGGGAAGGCGCCATATCGTATGGAGTTTCCTCCTACGGCTACGACATGCGAGTGGCTCCCGAGTTCCGCATCTTTACCAACGTGCTCTCCGCCATAGTCGATCCCAAGCACTTCGACGACCGGAGCTTTGTCAAATTCGACGGGGATGTCTGCATCGTGCCGCCCAACAGCTTCGCGCTGGCCCGCTCGGTGGAGTACTTCCGCATTCCCCGAAACGTGTTGACCATTTGCCTGGGGAAATCCACCTACGCCCGCTGCGGCATTATCACCAACGTCACCCCGTTCGAGCCGGAGTGGGAAGGCTTTGTCACCCTGGAGATCAGCAACACCACTCCGCTGCCCGCCAAGATTTACGCCAACGAAGGGATCTGCCAGGTGCTCTTCTTCGAGGCCGATGTGGACGACATTTGCGAGACCAGCTATGCCGACAAGAAGGGAAAGTACCAGAAGCAGACCGGGGTGACCCTGCCCAAGCTCTAACCACGACGCCCGTATGCGTTCTGTAGTGTCCATCCCGCTCCTGCTCATGCTGCCGGTGACCCTGCTGGGTCAGGGTAACCCGACGGCTGAACAGTCCGACTCTCCCGCACCGATCCAGACGGCACGGCCGCTGACCCTCCCTACCCTCCGGCCTCCAGTCGCCGACACCGGGATTTTCAGTCCACTTCGCCTCCCTCCCGGCAACGAGATCCGCCGGCCCAATGGAAGCCCGGGACCCAAGTACTGGCAGCAGCGGGTGGACTACCAGATTCGGGCCACCCTGGACACCTCGGCCAAACGGCTCACCGGATCCGAGATCAGTCGGTACAGCAACAACTCTCCCGACACGCTCGGATTCCTCTGGCTTCAGCTGGATCAGAATCTCTTTCGTACCGGCAGCACCGGGTCATTGCTGTTCGCCTCCGAGAGCCGGTTTGGCGGAGCCGGGTTCTCCGGCGGGTTCGAGATCGATTCCATCGTCCAGTGCGCCAGTCCGCAGGAGGTCACTGGCAAAGCGCAGACTCCGAGCCGGCGGAAGCGCCGAGCCCAGGCTCCCGCCAAGGTCCCGCCTCGATGCGGATCATCGCCGCTGAAAACCAGGGTGGACAACACCATGATGTACCTGGAGCTGGCCAGCCCACTGCCGCCCGGAGGCAAGACCATTCTGGAGTTGAGCTACGGCTTCAACATTCCAGAGCACGGGGCCGACCGCATGGGCCGGGATGGCAGCTTGTACGAGATCGCCCAGTGGTATCCGCGGATGGCGGTCTACGACGACGTGCACGGCTGGAATACCGATCAATATCTCGGTCAGGGCGAGTTCTATCTCGAGTATGGCACTATCGAGTATGAGGTAACCGTTCCGGCCGGATACATCGTGGCCGGGACGGGCATCTTGCTGAATCCGGCTGGTGTCCTGACCACGGCCCAGCGGGGCCGCCTGGCCACGGCCCTCAAGTCCGACACCACGATCCACATCGTAACCGCGCCTGAGCTGAGCTCGGGGGCCGCACGTCCGGTGAAGGAAGGGTCGCTCACCTGGCGCTTCAAGGCCGAGAATGTCAGGGACGCTGCCTGGGCGGCCTCACCCGATTACCTGTGGGACGCCGCACGCTGGGAGGGTGTCCTGGCGCAGGCATACTACCGCCCAAGCGCAGTGGACACCTGGAAGGACGCGGCCAAGATGAGCCGCTTTTCGATCCAGGAGTACAGTACCCGCTGGTTCAGCTATCCCTATCCGCAGATTTCGGCCATCGAGGGGCCCGTTTCCGGCATGGAATACCCCATGGTGGCCATGGAAGCCAAGGGTGAAGACGGTCCCGATCTCTACAATGTGCTGACTCACGAGATCGGACATATGTGGTATCCCATGGTGGTGGGGTCCGATGAGCGGCGCTACGCCTGGATGGATGAGGGATTCAACACCTTCATCAACACTTTCTCCGAGGAGTCATACTGGAAACGGAACGATGCGGCGGTACGGCAGCGGGAACGGCAGCTGGTGATCGGAATAGATCAGATGCCCACCGCGCAGCCGATTCTCACCCCGGCCAATCGCTACCGGACCAGTGACAACCTCCTGAGCTTGGCATACGTCAAGCCGAGCATCGAGCTGCTCACGTTGCGCAATAAGGTCCTTGGTCCTCAGGTATTCGATAGCGCGTTCCGGGAATACACCAGGCGCTGGGCCTTCAAGCACCCGCAGCCGGCTGATTTCTTTCGAACCATTGAAGAGGTGTCTGGCCGTGACCTGTCGTGGTTTTGGCGCGGATTCTTCTACACCACCGCCGCTCTGGACCAGGCGGTCGAGAGCGTGAAGCCGGACTCCGCCGGGGCTGTCCAGGTGACGCTAGTGAACCTGGGCGACGCGGTCATGCCGGTGGAACTGGAGCTCGGCTTCGAAGATGGCACGACGGATGTGCTGAAGCTGCCGGTCGAGATCTGGTATGGTGGCAACCGGTACGTCTACCAGGTCAAGCCGGCCAAGACTATCGTGAGCGCCAGGGTCAACCCGGACGGCACCTTGCCTGATGCCGTGATGACCAACGACGTCTGGAGACGACCTGCCGCCACCGCCACTCCGTAGGATTCTCTCCATGCGAATCCTCCTCCTGAGCCTGCTGGCCACCGCGCAGCTCGCCGCGCAACAGGCGGCACCGTCAACGACAGACTCCTCGGAGCAGGGCGATCGCTCGCCCTTTCGCCGGCTCGAGCTGCCCGCGCCGAACCGGCTGCGTACCGGCGCCGGTGCCCCCGGGCAGGACTATTGGCAGCAGCGGGTGGATTACATCATCCGCGCTTCGCTGGATACCGCTGCCCAGACGGTCACGGGCGAGGAGCGAATCACCTATTCGAACCGGTCGCCCGATACCCTCCGATATCTCTGGTTTCAGCTGGATCAGAACCTCTTCAACAGCTCCAGCCGGGGGTCCCTGATCTTCGACCAGAGCTCCCGCTTCGGCACCGCCGGGGCCCAAGGCGGGGTGACCCTGACCAAGGTGCAGCTGGCCGCCTTAGCAAAATCCTCGAGCCGCCCGGGACGCCCAGCCACCGCTCTCAAATACCTGGTCAACGGCACGATGATGCGCGTGGATCTGCCCCGCCCGCTTCCTCCCGGGAGCCGCGAGGTGCT
>JBJMPB010000520.1:0-4129 GCA_045803455.1 Gemmatimonadales bacterium
GGGAAGGAGCCGCTGCTCTCGACCGCACTGTTCCGCAATCGGGTGTGCAACCTGGCCCTCGTCACCCAGAACGTCCAGTGGCTGATCATGATGGGTACGTCGTTCGTCGTCTCCGTGTACCTGCAGGAGGTGCACGGATACAGCCCGATCAAGACCGGGCTGATCTTCACCGCAGCGACCGCCGGGATCCTGATCTCCTCGTTCCGCGCTCGCGTGCTGGCGAAGCGGTTCTCACAGCGGGCGCTGATCTCAGGCGGGTTCCTGGCCTCCCTTGTCGGCCTGGCGCTCATGATCCCATTCGTCGACTCGTCCGAGCGCACGATCGCCTTTCTGGTGGGTCTATTTGCGCTCGGACTCGGCGTCGGCGCGATGCTGACTCCGTCGGTGAATGTCGTGCAGTCGAGCTTCCCCGAGGAGCTTCAAGGCGAAATCTCCGGGCTATCTAGGAGCGTCTCGAACCTCGGCTCGACGTTCGGCACCGCGATCGCAGGCACCATCCTCGTCTCCGCCGTCGCGCTCGGAAACAGGTCCTACACGATCGCGATGGTCGTCATCTGCGGGTTCGGGCTGATCGGACTCTTCGCCGCGCTTCGCCTGCCCGCAGAAGCCGATCAGCAGCGAGATCCAGCTCCTTCCTGATGGCGCTCGTGACCAGACCTCACTTGCGAGAAGATTGTCGGCGCAGGTTACATAGCGACTAGTTCGACCACCGAGGAGTGTGGATGGCGGAGCAGAACCTTCGTCCCATCGTCGGCATGGTTCTTGACCTTCACCCAATCACGCCGCCCCGGCCGATAGTGCCGCCGCGTTCCTTGGCGACGATGCCTGCCAGGCAGACGGCGTGTCAGAGCGCTTCCCCGTCCTCGTCGCTCGTGCCGGTTGACCAGTGATTGCCTTGGAACTCGAGCGCGTCGAGGATCGCGCGGCGCTGGCGGTAAGGCAAGCGTAGGGTCGACTCGCCGTCGGCGTGGAGCACGTCAAAGGCGATGAACATGACTGGGACGTCGTCGCCGTGGAGCATTCGTTGGCAGAGCGTGGGAAGTTCGGCTTGCCGTCGTCGCGGAACGCGATCAACTCTCCATCGAGCGCCAGGCCGCGTGGCACGCCGGTGAACCCCGGTAGATGGGGGTCATCTCCCACCATTGCCAACTCAGGACGCGGAGCCGGCCGACGGTGGAGATGAGGCAACCCATCCCACTTGAGCTCGTAGGCGTAGTCATGCTCGGGCAGGCCGCGCCTGCGGGCGAGCATCGGTTCAGGGAGCGGAGCCACGCAGTCTGCAGACTACTCGCCGTTGGAACGTGGCCGACGTCGCGCAGACCGTTCTTGCTCGGGTTGGTGGGCCGGAGCGAGGCAGATGGGAATCGGAGCAACCGACACTCGCCCTGGCCCACCGCCCAATCCATGCCCATGCAACACCGGGCGCTAACACGCTGCGCGGCAGGGCACCCAATAGGGGACGGGCTCGGCCGGTTACCGAACCAAGCCCCCGGCTCTGATGCGCGCACGACGGCGATCAGCCCACAAGACATTGTGACGCTTCAGGCTCGTCTTGCGAGCCGGTGCTCCTAAATACATCCCCAGCCCCACGCTTATCCCTGAACCGTTTGCTGACAAAGCGATCTGGGCATGGTGGCAGACAACATGCTCCATACGATCATGGCCCACCACCGCCGATCCCATCGGTCACGGGATCTGCCGGCATGGCGATCCGCACGCTTATGGCGCTGGGTGAACCTGATGCTCGCGATCGTATGGGTCGCGATAGTGCCGATCTCTATCGTCACCGGATGGATCTACTCAGTGGCGTTCATTTCGGCCGTGTCCATCTACGCGAACTTCGTCAGCCACATAGCCGGGTGGCGAGCAGACGAGCCTCTCGAACCGGAGCGCGCTGCCCGCAGTCACGCGACGACGAAAAGCTGACCGGCAGAGCGACAGCTAAGCGCGCCACGTGGGCTCGCAGAATCCGGCCACCGGCCGGGCCGCCGGTGCTCCGCGAGACGCCAATACCGCGTCCCGCCGAGGGGATGCCGCAAACGCCGTCATCTGCTTCCAGTTGTACGCGGTGATGACTCCACGATCGCCTCGGTGGCACGTCGGGACTGCCGTCTGGCTGGCAGGCGATCTTCGCGGCTGCTTCGTCGATGCCGTTGCGGATGATGGCCACTGGACGATCATAGTGGCGAACCTATGTTCGGTCGAGCAATAATGTGGGTCGGAGCCCACCGAGGAAAGCCTGCCGGGCTCCCTCGGGCGACATGGCATGCCCCGACCCACGCCGCCCCAATGCCCATACGGCCGTCGACAGAAACGGATCGAGGAATGTGCGGGGCGGGAGTTGACCGTGGATGGCAATCCCAACGAAGGCAGTGTGGACGGGATCCGGGTCGTCAACGCCGGGAGGCCAGGACTCCCCCGCCCGCAGTACGAACCCTGCCGCGGCTCCGACTACACCCAGATGATCTTTTGCCGGGCCAGCGTCGCCGTCAGGCCAGGTGGGACCGGCCGCTGGAGCCGCAGGGCAGCGAGAGTCGCTCTCCATCCCTGGGCCGGCCCCGTTCCGGACTGCTCAGCTGCGCGACCGGTCTCAATCGCGAGCGGACTGAGCACCCTCATCATCCGAGAGTGGACTGAGCCTGTGACGGGGGAGTTGGAGCAGAGCGTGGGTTTGATCGGTGGCGACAACTAGTGTGTCCAATGATCCGTCGTGGTAGACGGTCGCCGTGTTCTCAGAGTGCTGCCAGTCAATGGCGACTCTTTCACCACGACGAAAGCGGCGAGGCCGCAGTTCCGCTAACCGGGCGGGGTCGCTGACGTCGAGATTGGTGTCCACGGAGGCTCCCTTCTGAACCGGTTCCAAGACGCACGGATCAGGGCACCGTGTCGAGTTCGCCACCACCGTGGTCAGCAGCCCGGCCCGCGCACGGATGAGGTGCCCCAGGCAGCCGGCGAGTAAACCCTGTGGCCAGTACCCCGCGCCGCGGTATCAGCCATCACAGAGCGGAGCGATCGCTGAGTTGGAGAACCCGGTCTGTGGCTTGCCGGCCACATGGCCCGTTAGCGTGACGTGCTATGTGGCGGGCCGGGCGTGTCCGCGGAGATGACGGGCTGCTGCTGAACCCACACTGGATCTAGCATCCACGAATCTACCAGACCACGGGGCGCATGTTCAAGGCGACAAACGACGACCAGAGCGGGCGTGTTTGCCGGGCCTGTACCGCGGGCATCGCGTGGTTCCGGCTAAGCAGCTAGCCACGGAATCCTTGGAGTGCGGGGCGGCTAGCTGCGCCGATCCCCCGCCTCCAACACGAGGCAGGAGGAACGAGATGGCAACTGAGGTATCGGGTCGCGGTTACACCCGCGACCGTGGCCGAGCCCGAGCACGGTGGGCCGAGACGAAGCCGTCGTTCTTGACGACGGAGTTCTACGCCATGATTGCCGCGATTGTCGGCACCATCATCGCTGGTGAGAGCAACAACAGCTGGGACGACCGCTGGGTGTGGCAGATCGTCGCAGCGATCGCGATCGGCTACATGATCAGTCGCGGCCTGGCCAAGGCCGGTTCGATCGACCCGCGCTACGACGACCGCGACTAAGACCGAGCGCAACCAGACCGGAGCGGGCGCACGGGGATCCCGCTCCGGTCTGGCAGGCTCGCGTGGTGGTTCGCGCTGATCGCGCGTGGCGGGCCGGTAAGAGCTTCACCGGCAGGACTATCTTGACGGGCACCCGTCGCGTGGTCAGATGCACTTCCTGAAGGGGTGGCCGGGGCGGTGCACGATTGCGTTCGGAACGTGCCGCCCCGCCGCTTCCCGCCCCGTCTGTTCAGTCTTCAGGCGGAGCGGGACATCGCCTGGCTCTCGAACTCCTGATCCCGGAGAGCCAGCGTAGCCGCCCGACCTGAGGTCAGCCGCGAGTGAAGATTCCCCTACCGGTAAACTAGTTGGCACGCGAGCTCGTTGCATCCCGCTGGTGCGACCTGCTCGCCCTCCTGGCTCCTCGATTTCGCCCAATCTTCGGGGAGCCAGGGCTGTGGGCAAGTGCGTGGGTGTCTGGTAGCCGTCCGGATGGTGGAGGGCGCCTGGCTCTTGACCGCGCTTATGCATCCGTGGTGCGCAGCTGATGT
>JBJMPB010000543.1:0-17350 GCA_045803455.1 Gemmatimonadales bacterium
ATGGTTCCGTCGGCAACGGCTGCAGCCACTGCGGCCTTGATGGCAGGAGTGTTGTACGTCTCCATCTTGGCCTGCCACTTCGCTAGATCGAACACGTCATTCGTCAAGTAGTTCCAGTGCGAGCCACCGGTCATCGCCAGCACGAGTCGCTTGTGATTCTGTCGCGCCACATCGAGCCGGGCAACGATGTTGGTAGCGTTGAGCGTGCCGATACCGCCGGTGAAAAATCCGGTGTTCGGCTCCAGCGAAGTATCTCCGGCCCAGGTGTCGTACGGTCCGAACGGGATCCCTGTGGGCGTGCCGCTTCCGAGTGGGCTGCTGATCGTGATAGCCGAGGTATCAGCCAGCGCACCGGAAGTCGCGATGATCCGATAGTTGCCGGCGGTCTGACCGGCGGTAAAGAGGCCACCTGCCGTGACAGTACCGCCAGTGGCCTTGAAGACCACGGAAACAGGAACGCTGTCACCGGTCGTAGTGGTGCCATAGGTCGCAAACTGTTTCTTAGTGCCCGTCGCCAGCGTCACACCGATGGGCTTCAAGATGACCTTCGCCAGCACCGGCTCTGCCGGCGGCGGCGGAGGAGGAGCCGGCGGGGCGCTGATCGTTACCGTTACGGTGTCGGCCAGGGTCCCAGCGGTGTTGGTCGCCGTGACGTGGTACGTGCCAGCCGTGTCTCCGGCGACATAGGTGCCGCCGGCATCGATGAACCCTCCGGTCGCTCCCCAGTTCACTCCAATAGGGGCAACCCCGCCTCCCATCAGGCGTCCCACGGCGCTGAAGGTCTGGCTGACTCCGGGGCTGAGGCTCACGCTGGTGGGAGAGATCTCGACGCCCACCAGATTGGTGTTTCGACGAACTACGGTGACGAGCGAGGTATCGACCTGCTGTTTCCCGCGGATGCGGTTCTGACCGACGACAGTATAGGTGCCGATGGCAGCGGCGGAGAACCGTCCGTCGGGCAGGATGGTTCCCCCCGACGTGCTCCACGTGACCGCTGCACCGACGCTATCGCCGGAGCTGGTGCGTCCCTGCGCTCGGAATTGAATCAGCTGGTTTGTTTCTAGCGTGACGTTACGGGGCGAAACCTGTAGCGCCACGGAAATACGATCTGCTGTTTTTGTTGCCGTTCCGGACGTTGGTTGTTCAGTGGGAACTTCTGGAGCGGTTGTGTCGCCACCACAGGCAGCCAGCACCAAGAGAAGAGGCAGAAAAGTTCGTGAGACTGCCAATCTCCGCGCGAGCTTAAAAGTGTACGTCATTGGGCTACCCTTTCATCGCTCTCCTTACAGTGAAGTCCCAACCGTTCCCATCAATCCCCCACCGCCCTTGGGCTAAGCGTACTCTAACCACCACTCCGCCACTTTCAATGGCCAAATGTTCGACAGCGCGCAATGGATCGGAACTTACCTCTTACTTGAACTGCATGAGGTTGTGCAGTTTATGGCAACGAGTACAGGCAATTGTAACAAAAAATTTTGTCAAGGAATAGGTCGGTGATGATTCAGCTTGCACTGAACTCGGGCGTGACTGACAGTTCACACCCACCCCCAGCGCGAGGTATACTTCCGCTCCCCCAGCTTGTCGCAGGCTGGACCTTCACCCGAACCCTGGCCACGCCCGGGAGTAGCGCCGCATGAACATCGCCCTCATGGTAACGCGGGCAGACCCGGTCGGGGGGGCCCAAATCCATGTACGGGATCTGGCGGCGGCGGCCAGAGCGCATGGGCACTCCCCCACCGTGATCACCAGCGGCAGCGGCCCTTTTCTCCATGACCTACAAACGCAACAGATTCCTGTCGTGGTTCTTAGGCACCTCGGCGCTCCGATCTCTCCGGTGCAAGACTTCCGGGCGTTACGGGAAATCCAGACCACCCTACAGAGTCTCCGCCCGGACTTACTCGCGACTCACTCCTCCAAAGCCGGGATCCTGGGACGGTTCGTGGCCCATCGACTGCAGATCCCGGCGGTGTTCACCGCCCATGGCTGGTCGTTCACCCCAGGCATTGCCCCCGCGCGCGCGGGACTCTATCGCATGATCGAGCGGCTGGCGGCGCCTTTATCCAGCAAAATCATCACGGTCTCCGAGTTCGACCGTCGCCTGGCACTCGAGGCGGGAATCGCAACGGAGGACCGGCTGGCCACCGTGCACAACGGGATCCCGGATGTGGCGGCCCTCCGCAGGGCCAGTCCGGGCCGCAACCCAGCGCGTATCGTCATGGTGGCCCGGTTCGAGCCGCAGAAGGATCACGCTACCCTGCTTCATGCCCTAGGTGGGCTGGTGGGACAGCCGTGGGAGCTCGATCTGATCGGTGACGGGCCCCTCCGAGGAAGAATGGAACACCTGGTGAGGACACTCGGCCTGGGTACTCGGGTCAGGTTTTTGGGGCAACGAGCCGATGTCGATGCCTATCTAGCCGAAGCCCAGATCAGTGTTCTCACCACGAACTGGGAGGGGTTCCCGTTGACCGTGCTGGAAGCGATGCGAGCGGGACTCCCGGTTGTCGCGACCGCGGTAGGTGGAGTTGCCGAAGCACTCGTGGACGGAGATTCAGGGTATCTCATCGGCCGGGGAGACGTTACCCTCCTGCGGGACCGTCTTGGCCGGCTACTGAGCTCTCCCGGCCTCCGGGAGGAGATGGGAGGGAAAGGGCGTACCCGGTGGGAAGGGCACTTTACAATAGAGCAAATGGTGGCGAAGACATTTGCCATCTACCAGGATGTTGTCCAGCAGAGCCGCACGGCTGGTCGGTCCTCGCCTGGGATTGCCGCGGGGGCGACGGCGTGAGCCAGGAGCGGCTCACGGTAATGATTGTCGAGGACGAAGCTGCGCTGCGGGCCGGCATCCGCCGCATGCTCCAGGAGGACGGATACAACGTGGTCGAGGCCGAGAACGGAGCGACGGCGCTTGAGCTTCTGGAGGGACCGGCTTCGGAAACAATCGATCTGGTGCTAACTGATCTCCGAATGCCGGTGATGGACGGCCGCCAACTGGCATCGGCGCTGGCGCGCCGGCGTCCGAGTCTACCGGTGGTTTTCATGTCGGGGTTTACCGCGCAACTGATGGATTTGCGGCTGGTGTCGCCCAACCTTGCCTTTCTCGCCAAACCGATCCGGAATGCCGATCTGCTGGCCGCAGTGAAAAACCAATTGGCTCGTCGTCCTCTGACGTGAACATCAGATTTCCCAGTTGGACATGACTACTCCCTCCGCCGGAATACGCTGGGGGTAGCCATGCAGAAGCATCCGGAGGTCGGTCCAGTGGACCCGATAGCCTAGTTCGAGCAGGCGAAGATAGGTTCGGGTGAATTCAGTTTGGCAGCGGATAGCTATGCGGGTGACCCGCTCGGACGCCGCGGAGAGCTGAAGGCCCTGGAGCAATCGTTCGAATGCTGTGGGATGGGCGGCGACTACCTTCAACACCCGTAGCTCATCTTTCGGGCGCCCCGCCGCAAGCGGAGTCGAATGCCACAGCGCGTATCCGCTCAGCACCTCCCCGTCGCGAACCAGCGTAGTGTCACCGATGCCGAGGTCGTGGGTCAGGGCGAGCTCCCGGGTGAAGTCCACGCCGGGCAGGACCTGGTCAGCCAGCCGGCGGCATTCCTGGAGACGTTGGTCCCAGGCCGACCCTGAAGCGGAGAGCAGTTCCGCAACACCACTCGGACGGCGGGGTACATCGTGGACCACCGTGACGGTCATATGACCGGGCACCAAGCCGATTCGGCTGTAGAACCCAATGTTGTCGACCGTCCGCGGCATGGTTTCCAGGCCGATGGTAGTGGCGCCCTGCGAACGCAGCCAATCGATGCCGGTCCGGACCATGAGCGACCCGAGCCCCTCCCCCTGGCGGTCCGGCCTCACCGCCAATGGCCCCATCCAGCCCTCGGTGCCCGAGCGGTGCACCATATTGAAGGCGACCATGTGGCCGTCGGCATCTCGCCATACCATAGATCCGTCGCCGGCGTCCTCGAGGGCGTAGCGCCAGACCAAATTGTTGAGCTGAGGAACTCGCACTCCCACCAGACCGTCCCGGCTGTATCGATCGGTGAAGGCGTCGGCAAATACCCGGTTAAGCGAATCAATGTCGCGCAGGGTGGGCCGGTCGGGCCCTCGGACACTTCGATCAGGCCGCCACATTGCGATCTTCCTGCGGTTCATCGCGCACCGTCGCGACTCCGCTTGCCACGTCTACGCCCACCCGAACAACCCGGTCAAACCCCTCGCGTACGGAGTCGATGTGAGTGATCAGGATGACCTGGGGGAAGCGATCCGCCAGGCTCCGCAGAAGGTCCACCACAGCGGCTCGACGGTCCTCATCCAGCGATCCGAAGATCTCATCGAGGATCAGGAGCGAGAGGGGTTGCCCCGCGCGCTCTGCTATCATCTGACTGATGGCGAGCCGAAGTGCCAGATTGGCGACATCCTCCTCGCCCCCTGATATCACGGTCTTCGGATCACCGTCGTCCAGCAGGGTAGCCACATAGTCCTCGTCTAACTCGAGATCGGTATAGCGTCCCCCAGTCAGATCTCGAATGAAGCTGGATGCCAAGTAGGAAAGGTCTGGTCTGAGGGTGGCGTTGAGCTCGGTGCGTAGATCGGTGAGAGCCCGGTCCAGCTCCTGGTGTAACGCCAGCTGCGAGGCGGCTTGGGCCGCCGCACGCTCGCGCTCAGCGCGTTCCGCCCGGCGGTGAGCCACCAGGTTCAAAGCTTCCATCGCGGCCGCCGTCTCACCCCGGGCCCGCACCAGCGCCAGCTCGGCCCTCCTTCGTTCCGCCTCCGCGCCCAGCTCGGCCGCGCGAAATTCACGGAACGTCGCCTCGCTATAGTCAAGCTCAGCCAACCTCGCTCGGAGCTCGACTATCAGGGCTGTCGAGGCAGCGCCTGCCTGGTGAGCGCTCTGCAGCTCAGCGGTCACTTCGTCACTCCGATCGGCCAGTGCCCGAAGGCGTTCCGCTTGAAGCGCGAGCGGCTCCAGAGCACGGGTCTGTTGGAGTACGACCTCATGCCGTTCATGGTCGTAGGCACCCTGAAGCTGGTCGAGCGAACCTTGAAGCTCTCCGACCCGGACCAACAGTCGGTTTTGCTCCTCCTTGAGTGGAGCAGCTTCCTGAGCCTGGGCCCTGAGCCGTGCCAGCTCACTGGTTGCTCCAGTGACCTCCTGCTCGAGATCCAGTCGGCGGCGCTCCACCTCGATCAGAGCAACGGGTTCCTGCTGTAGCTGCTCGATGCGCTGCTTATAGTAGTTGCCGTTGGAGCGGACCTCTTCCATCTGGCGGTCCAGCAGCTCCAGAACCTTGGCGTACTCGTCTCCCAGGGGGCGGGTGCAGGTGGGGCAGACTCCGTCGGCGCCCGCCTTCACGATCCGCTGCCGCTGCTCCCTGAGCTCCTGGTATTGATCGAGCAGCCCCTGCCGCTTGGTTTGAGCGTCCTGGGCATCGCGTACCCAGGCGGTTCGCTGCTCCTCCGCTTCGAGGGTAGCGGCCGTCAGGGCCGCGCGGGAGGCATTGACCCGGTCGAGCGCCTGGTCCACGGCCTGGGCAAGGGGCAGACGCGCGGCACGTTCCTCGATCGAGATCAGGTGGCTCTGCACCTCCTGCAACTGAGCCCGATAACGCCGGCGGGCAGCATCGTGCTCGGCCTGACGCTCGAGCAGCTGCGCCTCTTGGCGCAACGTAGGCAGGGGGCTGAGCTGACGGGAAAGCTCCTCCAGCTGATCGCGGGCGGCGGCGAGCTCTAGGGCCTCTTGCTCCAGACGGGCAATTTGCTGGGCGGCGGTGGTGGCCTGATGGTCCGCCACCCGCAACTCGGCCTCCAGAGCCAGGGCTGCATCACGCTGCTGCTGTAGCTGTTCCCATCTAGGCCTGATCTCTCCGAGCCGGAGCTCCGCCAGCTCGCTCGCCCTGCCCGCCTCGGCCTCCACACGCTGCGCTGTAGCCAGCCGCTCCTCGGCCTGGGTCTGAGCCTGATCCAGCTCCGCCAG
The DNA here is from genome assembly GCA_045803455.1 of Gemmatimonadales bacterium. Lineage (GTDB taxonomy): Bacteria > Gemmatimonadota > Gemmatimonadetes > Gemmatimonadales > GWC2-71-9 > CAVVWJ01. Next base: position 5,978 of record JBJMPB010000543.1, read on the forward strand.
ATCAGGAAGGCCTGCTCGGAGAGCATCGACCCGTGCTCGCAGCGCCAATCGCTTTTCCTTCAATCGATCCTGCGCCGCGCGGAGTCGCTCGTAGCCCAGGACCCTGGAGAGAAACTGGGCCCGTTCAGGGGCGCTCATCGCGGCCATCACCGCGAGCTCTTTCTGGCCAGTGAAATAGGTATTGAAGAATTCGTCGCGGGTCATTCCCAGCAGGCGGGTCACACGCTCGGTAACCGAACCGAGGCTGTAAGCTACGGGAGAAGGGTCGCCGTCCTGATACAGCTCCGCCTGGTTCAGCGAGCGGACAATGCGGTAATGGTGGGCGCCCAGGGTGAACTCGACTTCCACTTCGACCCTTGCTCGGGGCGGAGCGCCGCGCCGCCTGAGCGTCTCCCGATTGCCACGCGCGGCAGGCATGCCATACATCGCCCAGGCAATAGCCTCGAGAATGGTGGTCTTGCCAACGCCATTGGGTCCCACGATTCCCGTCAGGCCCGGTCCGAGCTCAATCTCGGTGTTCTCATGCTGTCGGAAGTTGACCAGCCGGATTCGGTTGATTTGCATCAGCCGCCTGCCAGATCGCGTTCCACCAGATCCATCAGCTCCTGGCCCAGTCGCACGAATTCACCGCGATCGAGCTCGGCGGGCAGCGGCCTTCCCGACAGATATGAGGAAACCAGCTCCGGCAGCGTCTGGCGTCGACCGGGCGCTCCCACACCGACGGTACGCTGGATTTCGGGCCGCCGAAGATCGAGGTGAAAATGCAATGCGTCCGCCTTGTATCCCCGGATGGCCGAGTGGTTCAGCTCCCGGGCTACGTGTCGCGGAATGTCGTAGACTCTCAGGCGGACGATCTTGTCCGAGATTCCTCCGGGGATAGTCGCCAGCCGAAACGCGATCTCCGCATCGAGGGCAGCGGCGGATTTGGCTTCCGCCCGCACCGGCTCCAGGTCCAGGACGTCCCGAGCGGCAGGCACTCGGCGCCGCTCCACCTTGCCGCTGTCCAGGTCTGTCAGCAGCCAGCCTTTTCCGTGGTCCCCGTGCTCGGACTCATCGGCTCGCTCCCCCCAGATGTTGGGACCGATGTAATCCAACGCTCCGGCGTACCAGGCGTTCCTGGCGACCTGATGCTGAGTGTGATAGTGGCCCAGCGCGACGTACGTCCAGTCCTCGAGATTCAGCTCGCGCCGGTCGACAACGGCCCCGCCAAAATCTCCCGCGCCACGGTGGATCGAGTACTCACCCTCAACCTCCAGATGGACCACCAGAACCTGGTGGCGCTCGGGGCCCTCCGGCCGAAGCACGGGCCGCTCCGGCGCGAGCAGCGCCTGACGGGGCACGGCAAAGATGCTGAGATCCAGATCGGGATAGACCAGCCGGCGCGCCTCGGTGGTGGCCACCTCGACTCCGACCTCCTCGAACAGACGCAGAATGGATCCCGTCTCCACTGACCGCGGGGTATCATGGTTCCCGGCGATTAGCACGATCGGAGCTTTGGGCAACGTGTCCCGCAGACGCTGAAGCTGCCGGAATGCGAAGACGATCGCGGCGTTGGTTGGGCGAACCGAATGAAAGAGATCCCCTGCGATGACCACGATGTCGGGCGCCGCCCGGATGACGCCGTCAACCGCGGCCCGAAAGGCTTGGGCCACGTCGGCTTCTCGTTGATTGATGCCGCCCGCGGTCTGCCGGTGGTATTGCCGGATGCCGAGGTGGGGATCCGCGATGTGTGCGAGTTTCACGGGTGGAGAATGAAGAGCGCCGCTGGAAAGGGCAAGAACTCAGGCGTTACCCATAGGGCTCATCCGCGTGCTTCAGTGCGGGTATTCCGCGGCGCGGCGTCACGACCTCGCCGCCCACCCGCCGACCGAGGCAGGCGCCAAAGAATGCAGCCACATCCTGCGGGCGTTCTCTGCGAGTTACCGCAAGTGCCCGGCGCACGTCTTCGCTTCGACGTCCTTCGATCAACCCCAGGATGGTATCGGCGGCAATTCTCCGATCCAGCTGCCGCAGCTGCTTCACTACCGCTTCTTCGAAGGGGAGCTCCACGGCAGGGGGGAAGCGTTCGATTCCTTCGCGGCCGTTGAGCATTGCCGGTCGAGGGAACTTCACGAAAATCGGCTGGGTGAAGTGGGGGTGACGGAGCATCAGCTCACCCTTGGGCAGGGTGGCCATCTTGATCTTGGTAGCAGGCGAAATGGTGGCGTAGCCGGGTGTGGCGAGCTCGTCCACATCCATGCGGCCGTAAATCACGGTGCCGGCATTGCCGACAACCCGGCGCTGGACCTGGGAGCGGAACTGCTGAGCCGAAAATAGAACGAGCCCGAGATATCGGCCCCGCTCCGACAGATCCAGCAACATCTTCCGCACGTACGTCTCGGGACCATCCGCCGGGGCATACTTGTTGAGCTCATCCACGAAGACCACGACGTGATCTACCCCGAGATACCGCCGCTCGAGATGTTCTCTGAGCTTGGAAACGACGCGGGCAAACACCAGGTCCTGTGCCAGTGGGTCCAGTCCGGCGACGTCAATCACCTGGATACTCCGGTCCTCGAACCGCCCCCAGGGCAGGTCGTTCGAGAGCCCATCGTCGGTCACCAATCCCTTGGACCGGGTGCTGATATTGCTTAGCCGGTTGCGGACCTTCCGGATGGTGGCAATGTGGTGGGTTCGCCAGACCTCGCCCCCCTTCCCCATCCCTTCCATATAGTCGAAGATCCGGCGAAATAACTCCTCCAGATCGGTAAAACTCTGAACGGTGAATGGCTTGGGCCGCAGAGACTCGTCGAGATACTCGCGACCTACTACCCGCTCACCCAGAAAGTCGATGAAAGCGTCGGCCTTGGCGTCGATGTCATCCCGATTGAGCACCACCTCGGCGTAGTCCAGCACCTCACGCAGACCCCAGACCAACGGCTCGGTGTTCGACGCCAACTCTTCGTTGGTGCGCAGCGTGTTGAGGTTCACTCCGTCGGGCTTGAGCGGGGCGAAATAGCGGACCATGCTGAAGGGCCGGGGAGTCAGCCCAAGACGGGCGTACTGCCTCTGGTCCTGGGCGCTGAGTGTGGCGGGCTGATCCAGAAAGCAGAGGTCAGGACCTTTGACATTGAAGCAGAGTGCGGCGACCGTGCCCTTGTGGGCCGGGAAGGTCTGAAAGATGCTCCCCAGCAGAAACTCGACTGCACTGGTCTTGGTGGCGAGACCGGAAACCCCGGTGATGTTGAGATGCGCCGCCTCCGGGCCGAGCAGAAAATCAGCATCCAGGTAAACCGGCGACTCGAGCCCACCCGCGGCGTACAACCCGACCGGGATTCCAGTGGTGCGCTCGTGGGCGGTGTATCCATCCATCCGGAGTGCCAGCGCCACGTCGCTATCGGCGGCCAACCAGACGGGACCGAGTGGAACCGGCTGGAGCGGTTCCTCTGGTAACTGGCGCAGAACGGCAGCAGCGTACAGCCGAATTTCCGCCCGACCCGCCTCCTTGGAGTTGTTCCCGGCCGGATCACCTTCGGCTCCAATGACCGCCTGAAGGGGAGAGACCAGGTCAGAGTAGGCAAAGCCGTCGGTGACCACGCCGAACACCGTGCGACCGCGATCCTCCACCCGGACGATGGCACCAATGCCGATAGGAGACGCTTGGGCAGTCCAGAAGTAGAACTGGTGCGGCGTTGAAGGCTTGAGCTCGGTGGCGACAACCCGGCCGACCGGGGGGAGCGGTGGGGGCATTGCTGGATTGTACCAGCAAACGTGGTCTCAGCGCTATGTCGTATCAGCCTTGACCTGGGCGCCAGCCCGGGCCGGGTCCGGGACGGGATGTGGCGAATCGATTGAATGTGTTTCATAATACATTCTGGGGATGGCCCATGACGCTGTAGGACAGGAGACCCTGAATTAGATCGCGGGGTGCCCGAAAATGGGCAACACTGCCGATAGAAGAAACGCCGTGAGGTAGCCGTGAATAAAAGCCTAGCAAACCTGGCCCCAGCCTCGACCGAGCCGCAGCCAATCACCACAGACCGTGTGCGGGATCTGCTTTCCTCATTCTCGGCCCTGCGGAACGACAACCGGGATCTGGTGGCCCAACTTCGAGGCTCGCTCCACGAGCTCCGGGAGCACCGGCGCCGCCTCAAGCAGCAACACGTGCTGGAGATTTCAGCTGAGCCACACCTCGGTAACCACTCGGACCTGAGTAAACACTTCAGCTTGACCCGGCGGGAGGCCGAAGTAGCCGAACTGCTGAGTCAGGGCCGCTCCAACCAGGCCATTGCTCGCGAGCTCAAGATCAGCGAGCATACGGCGCGACACCACACCCAGCGAATTCTTTCCAAGCTCGAGGTACACTCCCGCGGCGAGGCCGGAGCCAAACTGCGCGGCGTCTATCTCTCCTCGCCCAGGTAGGCAGTTCTGCCTATCGTGCCCACCGAGACCCACTTGGCGTGACTACGGTCACCGACAGGTAAGTACGTTGCCGGGCATCCTGACATCGTACTTACCCGGCGCAGCAATACGGTGTAAGTCGTCGGGTGTAATGCCAAGCTGAACGGTCAACGCAATGAAGGTGCTGGTAACGGGTGGTGCGGGGTTTATCGGCTCCCACCTCTGTGAACGACTCATCGCGCAAGGTCATGAAGTCGTCTGCCTAGACAACTTCTTTACCGGTCGGCGGGACAACGTCCGCCACCTGCTCGACTACCACCGCTTTGAGCTGCTCCGCCACGATGTGTGCGAGCCGCTGTTGCTGGAGGTAGACCAGATCTACAACCTGGCCTGCCCTGCCTCGCCGGTGCACTACCAGTACAATCCCATCAAGACCGTCAAATCGAATGTCATGGGCACCCTCAACATGCTGGTGCTGGCTCGGCGTGTGGGTGCCCGAATTCTGCAGGCTTCCACTTCCGAAGTGTACGGCGAGCCTCACGTACATCCGCAGACCGAAAGTTATTGGGGGAACGTCAACCCCATCGGGCTTCGCTCCTGTTACGACGAAGGCAAGCGGGTGGCGGAGACCCTGATGATGGACTATCACCGCCAAAACAAGGTGGATACCCGGATCGCGCGGATCTTCAACACGTATGGGCCTCGAATGGCCGAGTCGGATGGAAGGGTGGTCTCCAACTTCATAGTCCAGGCGCTCCGCGAAGAGCCACTCACGTTATATGGAGACGGCAGTCAGACCCGGTCCTTCTGCTACGTAGATGACCTGGTCGAGGGGCTCATGCGGCTGATGAATTCCGACGGCATACATGATCCCGTCAACTTGGGAAACCCGGGGGAATTTTCGATTCGCCAGCTCGCCGAAGCGATCGCGGAGCTCTGCGAGGCCGTGCTCACGATCGTGTACCGTCCGCTGCCGCAGGATGATCCCACTCAGCGCCGGCCCGACATCACCCGCGCACGGGAGCTGTTGGACTGGCAGCCGAACATTCCGCTGCGGCAAGGGCTGGAGCGGACAGTGCCCTACTTCGCGCAACGATTGAAGCGCTCCGCTCCGCAGGTCAGCAAATCCAACGGACGGCTGGTCCCCGCCGGAGACATCCCGTTTGTCGAGCGGCGGCGCGCCTTCACCGAGGCGGCGAACTGGACCGACCGACACCGATCCTGACAACGGTCCTCAAGCGGGGTACTGATCAGCCCGCGCACACCATACGGGAGATGGATGAATGAGCAATCATGTCCTGATCACAGGCGGCGCCGGCTTCATCGGATCGCATCTCGCCGATGCTCTACTGGCCCGCGGCCATAAGGTTCGTGCCCTGGACAACCTCTCGCCGCAGGTCCACGGCGAGAATTCCGGCCGCCCGACGTACCTGCCCGAAGAGCTCGAGCTGGTACGGGGAGACGTACGGGACCCCGAGGCGGTACGGCGCTCACTCAAGGGCATCGAGGTGGTATACCACCTTGCCGCAGCGGTTGGGGTGGGCCAGAGCATGTATGAGATTGCGCAGTACACCTCGGTGAACAACCTGGGCACCGCCGTCCTGCTGGAAGCACTTGCCGCGGACCCGGTCTCCCGCCTGATCGTGGCCTCCAGCATGAGCCTCTACGGAGAAGGCCTGTACCGTTGCCCCGATGGATCGATCTGCACCGGAGAGGAGCGAGGACTGGAGCAGTTGCGATCCGGCGAGTGGGAGGTGCGCAACGCGGCCGGTGAGGTGTTGACCCCGGTTCCCACGCCCGAGAGCAAGCTCCCGTCTCTCGCCTCAGTGTACGCGCTGTCCAAGTTCGACCAGGAACGGATGTGCCTCATGGTTGGCCGGGCGTACGGAATTCCGACCACCGCGCTGCGCTTCTTCAACGTCTTCGGAACTCGGCAGGCCCTGTCGAACCCCTATACCGGAGTGCTGGCCATCTTCGCCTCCCGGTTGTTGAACAAGAAGAGGCCAACGGTGTTCGAAGACGGGCTGCAGCGGCGGGACTTTGTCAGCGTCTACGACGTGGCTCGGGCCTGCTGTCTTGCATTGGAGCGGCCGGAGTCAGCCGGTGGCGTGTTCAACGTTGGGAGCGGTCAATCCTATACCATCTCGGAGATCGCCGAACGGATTGCCGGGGTGATGGGTAAGGATTACCTGACTCCCGAGCTGACCGGAAAGTACCGGATAGGTGACATCCGGCACTGCTTCGCCGACATCGGCCAGGCCCGGACCACGTTGGGCTACGAGCCGCAGATGGGGCTGGAAGAAGGGCTGGAGGAGCTCGCCTCCTGGCTGGAGGGACAGGTGGCAACCGATCGAGTCGAGGAGGCCAGCGCCGAGCTGGCGGCCCGAGGACTGACCGTATGACCACCAAGACCCCAGGCCGGACGTCCGGTCGCCCAGTACTGATCACCGGTGGCTCGGGCTTCATCGGGACTAACCTGGCTCACCGGTTACTCACTGCCGGTCATCCAGTGCTGCTGCTCGACAACCTCGCTCGGCCCGGGGTGGAGCAGAATCTCCGCTGGCTCCGCGACACCCACGGGAAGCTGGTGCAGGTCATGGTGGCGGATGTCCGAGATGCCTCAGCGGTGCGACGCGCAGTGGATCTATCGTCGCAGGTGTTCCACTTCGCCGCCCAGGTAGCAGTCACCACCAGCCTGACTGACCCGGTGGAAGACTTTGAGGTGAACGCCCGAGGGACGCTGAACGTGCTGGAGGCTATCCGGGCCCAAACCTCTCCGCCTCCCATGCTCTTCACCTCGACCAATAAGGTGTACGGTGCGCTGGAGGATGTGGGACTCCGCCGCCGGAATCTGCGGTACGAACCTACCGATGCGCTCTTGCGGCAAACCGGCATCGGCGAGAGCAGGCCACTCGACTTTCACAGTCCGTATGGGTGCTCCAAAGGCACGGCCGACCAGTACGTACTCGACTATGCCCGGAGCTACGGCTTGCCGGCCATCGTGTTCCGCATGAGCTGCATCTACGGAGCCCATCAGTTCGGAACCGAAGACCAGGGATGGGTTGCGCACTTCTTGATCCGCGCGCTGGAAGGTCGTCCGATCACGCTCTATGGGGATGGCCGCCAAGTCCGTGACATCCTCTCGATCGAGGATTTGGTCAACGCGTTTCTCCTGGCGCAGGAGCACATGGCCAGTGAAAGCGGGCAGGCGTTCAACATGGGTGGCGGTCCCCGAAACACGATAAGCCTGCTCGAGCTACTCGATCTCATGGGCGAGCTCCTGGGACATGTGCCTGAGGTCGAGTTCGACGGATGGCGAACGGGAGACCAGCGCTACTACGTGTCCGACACCGCAAAATTCCAGCGCGCCACCGGATGGAAGCCGCAGGTCTCGGTTCAGGCGGGTCTCGAGCGACTGCACCGCTGGTTGCTGGAGGCTCGGCCCGGAGCTCCGGTGATTGCGTCCATCGGGAATGGAGCACGGATTCGAAAGGCGGCCGGTGCTGAGCGATAGCCTTACTGCTCGCGGGGGTACCGCCACCCAGACCATGCGGGCAGCGGTGATCACCGGTCCGAAGCTGACTGCGATTGAGCATGTCCGGCTGCCGGAGCCGGGACCGGGAGAGGTCCGGCTCCGGCTCGAGGGCTCCGGCGTTTGCGGATCCAATCTCCCCGCCTGGGAAGGCCGCTCCTGGTTTCAGTACCCGACCGAGCCTGGAAGCCCGGGGCACGAGGGGTGGGGTACGGTGGACGCGGTGGGGTTTGGCGTCACCACGGTCTCTCCCGGCGATCGCGTGGCCGCTCTCACCTATCGCGCCTATGCCGAGTACGACATCGCCTCCGCCGAGGCAGTGGTTCCGCTGCCGGAGAATTTGGCAGGCGGGCACTTCCCCGGTGAGCCGCTCGGTTGCGCGATGAACATCTTCCGACGAGCAGACATACAGGCCGGCCAAACCGTCGTCATTATCGGCATCGGATTCCTGGGAGCGCTGCTTACCCGGCTTGCGAGCCGGGCCGGCGCCCGGGTCATAGCGATATCCCGTCGCCCCTTCGCCCTGGATCTGGCGCATGAGCTGGGAGCCGACGTGACCGTGCCGCTGGACGATCACCAGAAGATCGTCGACCACGTTATGCGTCTGACAGGCGGTGACGGCGCCGAGCGAGTGCTGGAGGTCGTGGGAGCCCAGTGGCCGCTCGATCTCGCTGGGGATCTGACCCGGATCCGCGGGCGTCTGATCGTTGCCGGATATCACCAGGACGGACCTCGTCAGGTCAACATGCAGCTCTGGAACTGGCGGGGCATCGATGTGATCAACGCGCACGAGCGGGACCCCGCAGTGTACATCCAGGGCATCCGGGAAGCAGTTCAGGCAGTCTCCAGCGGGGTGTTGAACCCTTCCCGGCTCTACACCCACACCTTCCCTCTGGATCAGCTGGATCGGGCCTTCCGCACCATGGAGGAGCGGCCAGATGGCTTTCTCAAGGCGCTGGTTCTCACATGAAGCCTCGTCTGGGTTTTCTCGGTGTGGGCTGGATCGGGCGCAACCGGCTCGAGGCGGTGGCCCGAAGCCACGTGGCGGAGATCGTTGCTGTTGCGGACGCTTCTCCTGAAAACGCCAAGGCGGCAACGAGTCTGGGGCCGTGCCGGATAGTGGAATCACTCGAGGAGCTGCTGGAGCTGAACCTGGACGGGCTGGTCATCGCCACACCAAGCGCCCTCCACGCGGAGCAGGCCTGCACGGCCCTGGAGCGCGGAGTGGCGGTCTTCTGTCAGAAACCACTGGGGCGAACGGCGGCGGAGACGTTGGAGGTCGTGCACACCGCTCGCCGGGAGAACCGGCTCCTCGGGGTCGACCTCTCCTACCGCTTCGTTGAAGGGGCCCGCCGGATACGCCAGCTGGTACAGGCCGGTGAGCTCGGCCCGGTCTACGCCGCCGACCTGACTTTTCATAACGCGTATGGGCCAGACAAGCCCTGGTTCTACGACCCCGGCCTTTCGGGTGGCGGCTGTGTCATCGATCTGGGAATTCACCTCGTGGATTTGGCGCTGTGGGTGCTCGAAGGCGCTTCCGTCACCAGCGTTACCAGTCATCTCTTCGCCCAAGGGAAACCGCTCACCGGACGTGGGGGCGAAGTAGAGGATTTTGCCTTGGCTGAGCTCGAGATGAGCTCGGGAGCAGTTGTCCGGCTGGCCTGCTCCTGGAACCTTCCCGCGGGCAGCGATTCGGTCATACAAACCACGTTCTTTGGCGACGCCGGCGGAGCGACGCTGAGCAACGTCAATGGATCGTTTTACGACTTTGCCGCCGAGCGGTTCCGGGGTACTGCGCGGGAACGCCTCTGTTCGCCGCCGGACGAATGGGGCGGCCGGGCAATCGTGGACTGGGCCACTCGATTGAGCGCAGGAGCGGGCTACGATCCCTCAGCCGAACGGCTGGTAGAGGTGGCCCGCGTGCTCGATGCGATCTACGGTCGGGACTCTCAGGGCAGCCTCACGACAGATCAGCCGACACCCGCGCTGGTCCAAGCAGGCCTGCCATGATCCTGCGCCCCGCCGGCCCCCAGCGCATTCTGATGACGGCAGACACCGTGGGCGGGGTCTGGACCTACGCCATGGATCTGGCGGGGGCACTGGGAGCGGAAGGCGTGGAGGTCGCCCTAGCCACGATGGGATCGCCCGCCTCTCGGGAGCAGCGGAGCCAAGCCGCGGCGATCAGAACACTGCAGTTGTACGAGAGCACTTACCGGCTTCCCTGGATGGAAAAGCCGTGGGACGATGTTCAGCTGGCAGGGGAATGGTTGCTCGGTCTGGCCGCCGAGGTCGATCCTGACATCGTGCATCTGAACGAGCCGGTCTATGGCTCGCTGAACTGGCACCATCCGGCAGTGGCGGTTGTGCATTCGTGCGTGCTGTCGTGGTGGGAATCGGTTCGGCGCTCGGCGCCGCCCGACGAATGGGGTCGGTACCACTGTGAGATGACCCGTGGCTTGGGCCAGGCCGGACAGGTCGTCGCTCCGTCACACTGGATGCTCGAAGCCACCCGCCGCTTCTATGGAACCACCGGCGGTCTGGTGATCCCCAACGGACGCGACCCGACCTCTCTGCACCCGAACCAAGAGAAGGAACGGCTCGTGTTTGCTGCGGGCCGGCTGTGGGATCCAGCCAAGAACCTGCTTCTACTGGAGGAAGTCGCTGAGGGCCTGGCCTGGCCGGTTTACATCGCGGGGGACCCCAGTCACCCGGGAAGGGACGATGGCATTGCCACCGTGCATGCGCGGCTCCTGGGTCAGCTTTCCGGGAGCGACGTGGCTGCATGGTTAAGACGGGCGGCGATCTACGCCTTCCCCGCCCGCTACGAGCCCTTTGGACTATCCGTACTCGAAGCTGCGCTGTCGGGGTGTGCCTTGGTTCTGGGCGATCTCCCCACGTTACGAGAGCTCTGGGATGGCGCGGCCGTTTTCGTGCCGCCGGACAATCCCGGGGAGCTTCGTATTGCGCTGCAAGGACTGATGGAGGACTCCATTCTGCGTCAGGCGCTAGCCATGCGGGCCCGACGACGCGCCCTGGCTTACACGCCGCGGCGCATGGCGCGAGCCTATCTCGAAGTCTATGCCGGCCTGGTCTCCAGCTCCGACGGGTACGCGCAGGAGGCAGTATGCGCGTCGTGATGTTCTATCACTCACTGGTGTCGGACTGGAACCATGGGAATGCTCATTTTCTGCGGGGCGTCGTGACCGAGCTGCTCCGGCGCGGGCATGACGTCACCGTGTTCGAGCCGACTGAATCCTGGAGTCGTCAGCACCTGATCCAGGAGCACGGCCCTAAGGCGGTTACCGGCTTCCGTCAGGCCTACCCCGGTCTCTCCAGCCGGCGGTACGACTTCCCTACCCTCGATCTCGACCACGAACTGGACGACGCAGACCTCGTGCTGGTCCACGAGTGGAATGACCATCAGCTGGTCGAAGCGATTGGTCGGCATCGGGCCTTGCACG
>JBJMPB010000555.1:0-4729 GCA_045803455.1 Gemmatimonadales bacterium
ATGTACGAGCAGGGGAAGGACACCCTCTGTGTCTACGACGACCTGTCCAAGCAGGCGGCCGCCTACCGCCAACTGTCACTGCTCGTCCGCCGGCCGCCGGGCCGCGAGGCGTACCCGGGCGACGTCTTCTACTGCCACAGCCGGTTGCTGGAGCGGTCGGCGAAGCTGGCCGAGAAGTACGTCATCGTCCCGGCCGACGCGGACACCGCCAAGGCGACCGAGGACTGGGGGGTGAATTCGGCAGACGACCCCACCCAGAAGCGCTCGACCGTGGCCAACGTGGTGGAAAAGCTCCGGAACGCGGGCGCCATGGACTACAGTATTGTCGTCGTTGCCTCCGCGTCCGACCCCGCGCCGCTCCAGTACATTGCGCCCTACGCGGGCTGCGCCATCGCCGAGTACTTCATGTATGAGGAAGGAAAAGCGACGCTCTGTGTCTACGACGACCTGTCCAAGCAGGCGGCGGCGTACCGGCAGCTCTCCCTCATTCTCCGCCGCCCCCCGGGGCGCGAGGCCTATCCCGGGGACGTGTTCTACCTCCACAGCCGGCTGCTGGAGCGCGCCGCCAAGATCAACGAGAACGCGGAGACCATCCGGTTCGACCCCCGCATCAAGAAGCCGGGCGGCTCCCTCACCGCGCTTCCCATCATCGAGACCCAGGCGGGCGACGTCTCGGCGTACATCCCGACCAACGTCATTTCCATTACCGACGGTCAGATCTTCCTGACCACCGACCTGTTCTACTCCAACGTGCGGCCGGCGGTGGATGCCGGCATCAGTGTGAGCCGGGTGGGTGGGAACGCGCAGATCAAGGCGATGAAGCAGGTGGCCGGACCGCTTCGGCTCAGCCTGGCCCAGTATCGCGAGCTGGAGGCTTTTGCACAGTTCGGGTCGGATCTCGACGCCGCGACACAGCGTCAGCTCCAGCGCGGCGCCCGTCTGGTCGAGGTGCTGAAGCAGCCTCAGTATCGCCCGGTGCCGGTAGAGAAGCAGGTGGTGATCATCTTCGCCGTCACCAACGGCTTCCTGGATGACGTGGACGTGGCGCACATCCGGCAATGGGAAGAGGACTTCCTGGACTACCTCGAGGCCAACCACCCGGCGGTATTGACCGATATCCGGACCAAGAAGGCGCTGGATGATGATCTGACCAACCGGCTCAAGGCGGCGATCACCGCGTTCAAGCCGATGTTCGCGCCCGAGCATGGCTAAGAGCCGGCAGCTCAAGGGACGGATTCGCTCCGTCCAGAACACCCGGAAGATCACCCGCACGATGGAGCTGGTCGCTACGTCCAGGTTGAAGCGGGCTCAGGACCGGGTGGTGGGTGCGCGTCCCTATGCCGAAGCCCTGCGGGAAGTCATCGCCGATCTCTTCACCCCTGACCTGGCCGATCGGTTTCCTCTGCTGCGGCAGCCCGCCCCTCCGTCAAAGGGAGGTCCGCAACGGGCCGCCCTCATTCTGCTCACTTCGAATCGGGGACTGGCCGGCGGCTTCAATTCCAATCTCATCAAGGAAGCGCGCCGGCGGATTGAGGCGCTGGAAGAGCAGGGCTATACGGTCGACCTCTACGGGATCGGCAAGAAGGGCATCGGGTTCTTCAAGTACCTCGGGCGGAAGCTCTCCCTGGAGCGGATGGATATCGGCGACCGGCCGACCGCGGAGCATGCGGCGGAGATCGTGGCCCCGTTGATCGAGGCGTACTCCGCGGGCGAGCTGGGCACCGTGGAGCTGGTCCAGGCCCGGTTCATCAGCGCGTTGCAGACGCCGCCGGTGACAGTTCGGATACTGCCGGTGGAGCAGGTGGCGTCGAAGCGGGGAAGCGGGGAAGCGGGGACAGCAGCGGGGCAGCGGGGCAGCGAGGCAGCGGGGCAGACAAAGATGGTGGCGAATTACCTATTGGCGCCGAGTGCCGAGGCGATTCTGCAGGAGCTGCTTCCGCTCTACGTGAAGAACATGGTCTATCGCGGCTTGGTCGAGACGGCGGCCGCCGAGCACGGCGCCCGGCGCACCGCCATGAAGAACGCGACCGACAACGCGGGCGAGATCCTCGAGCTCCTGAAGCGCACCTACAATCGCCAGCGGCAAGCGCAGATCACCCAGGAGATCTCCGAGATCGTGGGCGGCGCGGCGGCGTTGCAGGGCTAGGGAGGTGGACGGGCGGACAGAAGCGGTGTCATCCTGAGCGAAGCGAAGGATCTATCCTACTGATATTGAGAGATTGAGATGGCTACAGCAATCGCAACTGAGCAAGTCGGGACCGGCAAATCGACCGAGAAGAACGTCGGTCGGGTGGTGCAGGTCATTGGCCCGGTGCTCGACGTGGAGTTCGAGCCGGAGCACCTGCCCGAGATTTACAACGCGCTGGTCATCGAAGACAGCAGCGGCGCGGTGCCGGTGCGGCTGACCGCCGAAGTGCAGCAGCACATCGGGCAGAACCAGGTGCGCGCGGTGGCCATGAGCACCACCGACGGGGTTACCCGCGGAATGCAGGTGACGGACACCAACAGTCCGATTACCGCTCCGGTGGGCGAGGCTGCGCTGGGCCGCATTCTCAACGTGCTGGGCGAGCCGGTGGACGGTGGCCCGCCGCTGCCCAAGGACACCGAGCGCTGGCCCATTCACCGGGAGACCCCGAAGTTCACCGATCTCGAGCCCAAGACCGAGATCTTCGAGACCGGAATCAAGGTGATCGACCTGATCGCCCCGTTCGTGAAGGGCGGCAAAATCGGTCTCTTCGGCGGAGCCGGTGTGGGCAAGACCGTGGTGATTCAGGAGCTGATCAACAACGTGGCCAAAGGCCACGGCGGACGCTCGGTGTTCTGCGGGGTGGGCGAGCGGACCCGCGAAGGCAACGACCTCTATCTCGAGTTCAAGGAAGCGAAGATTCTCGAGAACGTGGCTCTGATCTATGGGCAGATGAACGAGCCGCCGGGCGCCCGGCTCCGGGTCGGCCTGACCGGCCTCACCGTGGCGGAGTACTTCCGCGATGTGCAGGGGCAGGACGTGCTCCTCTTCATCGACAACATCTTCCGCTTTACCCAGGCCGGCTCCGAAGTATCGGCACTGCTCGGCCGGATGCCGAGCGCGGTGGGATACCAGCCGACACTGGCGACCGAGATGGGCGATCTGCAGGAGCGGATCACCTCGACCAAGAGCGGATCGATCACCTCGGTTCAGGCGATCTACGTTCCCGCCGACGACTTGACCGATCCAGCGCCGGCAACCGCGTTTGCTCACCTCGACGCTACAGTGGTGCTCTCTCGCGCCATCGCCGAGCTGGGCATCTATCCCGCGGTGGACCCGCTGGACAGCTCCAGCCGTATTCTAGACCCACAGTACGTTGGACAGCGGCACTACGACGTAGCCATCGGCGTGCAGCGAATTCTGCAGCGCTACAAGGCGCTGCAGGACATCATCGCCATTCTCGGCATGGATGAGCTGAGTGAGGAAGACAAGCTCATTGTCGCCCGGGCCCGCCGCATCGCGCGATTCCTCTCGCAGCCATTCTTCGTCGCCGAGCAGTTCACCGGATTCCCCGGCAAGTACGTCAAGCTCGAGGACACCATCTCGAGCTTCGAGCGCGTGGTCTCGGGCGAGTTCGATAATTTGCCGGAGCAAGCTTTCTACATGCAGGGCGGAATGGATGATGTGATCGCCCGCGCCAAACAGCTCGCGAGCGGGTGATGCAGGTCACGGTGATCTCTCCTGAGGCTTCTATGTTCGACGGTGAGGCGGACGCGCTGGTGGTGCCCGCCTTTGACGGACAGGTCGGCATCCTGCCGAACCACGCACCGTTCATGACACTGCTGGGTGAGGGTTCTCTGACGGTCCGTCGCGGCGAAACCGTCAGTCGCTTCTCCATACGTGGCGGATTCCTGCAGGTCGTCGACAATCGGGTGCGCGTGGTCACCGAACACGTACAAGGAGAAAGTCATGCGTCGTAAGCTCTGCGGCGGGATCCTGGTGGCAGCAGCGGTTGCACTGTGGGCAACCGATTCGGCGGCGCAGGAAACCGGAACGCCGATGTTCAAGGCGCCGTATCGGGCGTTCACCACTCATGAGTTCGGCGCTGCGTTTTCTGATCCGGGCGAAGGAGTGTCGTACGCAATGGAAGGGTTCTACTCCTACGGGAAGGGGCCCTACGACTTCAGCATTCGCGGTGGCTGGTCTGAGTTGTCCGACGAGACCTTCAGCGGTGTGGAAATCGGGGGCGGTACCCGCGTCCTCCTGGGTGGAGATTTCCGGACTCGCGTTGTCCAATACAGTGAAAGCTTCCCCCTGGATGGAGCGCTCACCGTCGGCCTCGGCGCCAACGTGGGTGATGGCGATGATGCCTACTACGTTCCGGTCGGCTTCTCGCTCGGCCGGCGCTTCGACCTGGAAAATTCGAAAACCAGCTTTACTCCCTACGCCCATCCGGTGATCGTCCCGACATTCGGCGGGGGAGACAGCAACGTGGATTTCGCGCTGGGTCTCGGTGTGGACATGCGGTTCAGCCAAAACTTCGGGGTGCGGGTGAGTGGTGGTGTGGGTGACATCGAGGGTCTCGGCATAGCGGCAACGTACATTAAATAAATTCCCTTCGAGCGCTGCGCCCGTCCGCGATGTCGCGGGCGGGCGTTTGCATTGGGGCAGGGTCCGGACTAGCTTCTGGCGCGCCGCCCATCGGCGGAGTTTCCGCTTACTCTGGAGACGACGATGAGACATTGCGCGCAGGCTGCTCTCGCA
>JBJMPB010000645.1:0-7369 GCA_045803455.1 Gemmatimonadales bacterium
GAGGTCTCGGGCATGAACGCACCGCTCCCGGTCTTCACGTCGAGCACCAGGCCGCTGAGCCCTTCAGCCAGCTTCTTGGACATGATGCTCGCTGAGATCAGCGGAATCGACTCGACCGTGCCGGTAACGTCCCGCAAGGCATACAGACGCTTGTCGGCGGGCGCAATTTCCGGAGTCTGTCCCAACATCGCGCAACCGATCCGCTGCACCTGTGCTTCGGCTTCCCGCAGCGAGAGGTTGGTCCGAAATCCGGGGATCGACTCCAGCTTGTCCAGCGTTCCGCCGGTATGGCCCAGACCCCGTCCCGACATCATCGGCACGGCCACGCCGCAGCTGGCGACCATCGGCGCGAGCAGAAGCGAAACCTTATCGCCAATGCCGCCGGTTGAGTGTTTGTCCGCCACTGGTCGGTCCAGACCGTCGAACTTGAGCCTGTCCCCCGAAGCGATCATGGCATCGGTCAGCGCACCCAGTTCCGCGGAGGCAAGCCCGCGAAATACCACTGCCATCAGCAGCGCCGACATCTGGTAGTCCGGCACTCGGCCATCGGTGTAGTCGCGGATCAGCCGCTTCCATTCTTCCGGCTCGAGTGCATTCCCGTCGCGCTTGTGCTGGATCAGGGACGGAATCACCATTCGAGATCAACCATGGAGTCACGCATCTCGTGTTGAAGCTTCCCCTGAAGGTGATGCTCGCTCTGGCGGCGCTCACAGCCGGACTGAGCGCGCAGACGCCGGCCGACCATGTGGCCCTTGGAGTCTCGGCTGAGGAGGCGCACGATATCCGGACGGCATTACAGCACTACCAGGCCGCCCTGGATCAGGACTCCTCCGATTACGACGCAAATTGGCGCGGTGCTCTGACGCTGCTCACGCTCGGGGAGCAGCTCACCGGCTCAAAGAATCCGGAGCGCGATTCTCTGTATGCTCAGGCCGAGCGGTACGCCCGGCGGGCAGTGGCTTCCAATCCAGCCGGAGCCGACGGCCACTTTGCCCTTGCCGCCTCACTGGGGCGGGTGTCCCTCACCAAGGGCAAGAAGGAGCGAATCAAGAGTGCCGGAGAGATCCGGAGAGAAGCGCTACGTACCCTTGCCTTGAACCCCAAGCACGACGGCGCCTATCACATTCTGGGGCGCTGGAACGCCGAGATCATGCGCATTTCCGGCTTCAGCCGTTTCTTCGCCAAAAAATTCCTGGGAGCCGGGGTGTTTAACCACGCCTCGTGGGACCAGGCGATCTATAACATGGAGAAAGCAGTCGAGCTGGACTCAACCCGGATCTATCACCACCTGGAGCTGGCGGAGATCTACGCCGATCGAAAGCGGGTCGCGGATGCCAAGACCCAGCTCCGGTTGGTCGACTCACTGCCCCTGCGCGAAGTGATGGACACAGCGTACAAGCGGGAAGGCGCGGCGTGGAGCCGCCGCCTCGCGAAACACTAGTCCGCGCTCTCCTTCACTTCCTTCGCCCGCTCGCGGGCGCGCTCCCGCAGACGTTCCAGTTCAAGCTTGAGCCGCCGCTTGCTCCGGCTCAGCTCCTTGCTGGTTCGGCTGCCGGCGCGATCGAGGCTGTCCATCGCATCGGACTGCAGCTCGCGCATCCGTCCCCGGAGGCGCTTGCGCATCTCTCCTCCCCGCTCGGGAGCAAACAGTAGGGCGAGTCCAGCGCCAAGAAAGGCGCCGAATACGATTCCGGCCAGGAAACTGGCCCTCCCGTGGGCTGATTCGGAGACCTCGATCCTGGTCTCCTCCAGCTCCGGGGTTTCCTCCGTGGTTTTCATTTGCGGCTCCCGTTTTGTTCTCTGGCTAAGAAGCTAGCTGAGGAGGCGGGATGGCGGTACGGCTTTCGGCGCGGTTATCAGTCCACCAGGCGGTACCCTACACCTGGCTCCGTAAGAAACAATCGCGGCCGCGTGGGATCGCGCTCGAGCTTGTGGCGCAGCTGACCCATGTACACTCTGAGGTAGTGACTCTGCTCCGCGTAGTTGGAGCCCCAGACCTCCTGCAGCAGCTGCCGATGAGTAACGACGCGGCCGGCGTTTCGGACCAGCGCGGCCAGCAGCTTGTATTCGGTTGGCGTAAGATGGGCCACTTCACCGCCGCGAAAGACCTGCCGCCGCACCAGATCGACTTTGAGATCGCCGGTTTCGAAGCTGGTCTGGCCATTACCCCCCGGGGCAAAGCTGGAATGTCTGAGGGCCACTCGAACTCTTGCCAGCAGTTCGGGAACGCCAAACGGTTTGGTCAGATAGTCATCGGCGCCCAGATCGAGCGCATTCACCTTGTCGCGCTCCTGCCCCCGGGCAGAGATCACGATGATCGGTGTGCGGGTAGAACGACGGAGCTCCCGGGTCACCTCCAGGCCGTCCCGGTCGGGCAGGCCGAGGTCGAGCAGGATAATCTCAGGGTTGCGGCCGGCAGCTTGGGCCAGTCCCTCGCGCCCCGATGCTGTCTCGACCACCTGATACTGATGGGCCCTGAGGGTTGCACCGAGAAAGCGGCGCATCTGGGGCTCGTCCTCAATCAGCAGCACCAACGGATTTGCCGTGGTCAACCAGCCTCGACTACTTCTGCCGGCAGCGGACGAGGCTCGGGCCCGTCGAGCGGGATGCTAAACCGAAACACCGCCCCCTTTCCCCCGTTCCGCTCCAGCCAGATTCGTCCGCCATGCGCCGTGATGATGCCTCGGCAGATCGTCAGCCCGAGGCCGGAGCCACCCGCCGGCGAGGTCCGGTCGGCGCTGGAAGTGCGATGGAACTTGCGAAAGATGGTCTCTTCTTCCCCCTCCGGTATGCCGTCACCCTGGTCCGCTACCTCAACCAGAACAGCTCCGTTCTCCGGCCAGGCAGAGATGCTGATCGGTGTATCTGACGGAGTGTGGCGAATGGCGTTCTCCAGCAGGTTGATGAAAACCTGCTCGATCAACAGTTCGTCAACTGGGACCAGCGGCAGCGAGTCTGGGAGTCTGGTCTCCACCGGGTGACCGGCGAGTCGTTCATCGAGGCGTAGCAGCGCCACTCCGAGTGCTTCTTCCAGCGGTTGCCATTCCTTTCTCACCATCAGGGCGCCGGTTTCCACTCGCACCATGTCCAGCAGGTTGGCGATCAATCTCGTCATGCGCCTGGATTCTTCCAGGATCGTCTCCGCCATCTCTCGGCGGGCGTCCGGTGACAGGAAACCCGAGCCCTGGAGCAAGCTGCTGGCCGCGCCTTCGATACTGCCCAAGGGCGTACGGAGATCGTGCGAGAGCGAGCTCAGGAGCGCGGTTCTGAGCCGCTCGGATTCGACCTCCACCCGCGCCCGCTCGTGTCGTTCGGTGAGCTGCGCGCGTTCGAATGAAGCGGCCGCCTGCTCTGCCAGCGCCTCGATGAGTCGCCGCCTCTGTGAGGAAAGCGGGTCGTCAGCGCTTCGAGGGTAAAAGATGACGATACCCAGGACCCCGGACGCGCTCTTGAGCGGCACGACCAGGGCCTCCGCCTCAGCCCCGTGTGTCGTTCCCCAACCGGCACTTTCTCCCCGCTCGAAGGCGATTCGGGCCGCGACTCGCACGGCCACGCTGTCGACGGCGTCCAATCTTTCGGCGTCGGCTGATCCAGACGTATCGCTCAACAGCATGAGGGCCTCGCCCTCGCCGGCTCCAGAAATGTGGCGCGCCGCAATCGCCACCTCCTCGTCCAGACCGGACGCGCCCGCAAGCTCCCGGCTCAGGGTATACTGGGCCGCGGCCAGCTGCTCGCCTTCGCTCGCCTCCTCGGCTTGTTCCCGGATTCGCCCGGTGAGCTCGCTCATGCCCATGGCGACCACGAGCATTACCGCGAACGTGAGGAAGAAGGCCGTGTTGTGAACGTTGAAGGTGTAGAACGGCGGCACGAATCCGTAGTCGAACACCGCGATGCTGAGAACCGATGCCATCAGGGCCGGACCCCGACGGTGCCGATACGCGATCACGACCACCGCCAGCAGGTACAGCATTGCCACGTCGATGGTCTGCAGGTAGGGACGCAGCGCGAGGGCGAGACCGGTGGCAGCACCGATGATGCCAATGGCCCAGCCGTATTCCTTCAGAGAAAGCCGCGTCATCCTGCCCACCTTCCGTGTCTACCTGAAAGCTAGAGCGGGTCGCATCAAGATTCTGTAAAGATTCTTTCTGTCCGCCTGACAGCACCTCTTGGCCGCGGTATCCTCGTCATCCAACGACAAGGAGACTTGTGACCGACGCTCCCTTGCAACCCGTTAGCTCTGGCCGGCGGCTTCGGCGGTTGCTGGTTGGGAAACCGCGTGACCTGCACGACCGACGGCTGTTCCACCGGCTCTCGCTGATCCCCTTCCTGGCCTGGGTCGGGCTCGGCGCGGACGGCCTCTCATCTTCCGCCTACGGGCCCGAGGAAGCCTTCAGGGCTCTAGGCAGTCACACCTACCTGGCGGTAGCTCTCGCAGCACTGACCGCGGTGACCGTGCTGCTGATCTCTGCCGCATACCGGCGGATCATCGAGGAGTTTCCTACCGGTGGCGGCGGTTATGTAGTGGCCAGCAGCCTGCTCGGTCCCAATGTGGGGGTCGTCTCCGGCGCGGCGCTGCTGGTTGACTATGTGCTCACGATCGCGATCTCGATAGCTGCCGCCGGGGATGCGCTGTTCAGCTTCCTACCCGCGGAGTGGCAGGCGTACAAGCTCGGGTTGGAGTTCGGCTTCATCCTGCTGCTCATGGCTTTGAATATCCGGGGCGTGCGGGAATCGGTTCTGACCCTGCTTCCAGCCTTTCTGCTCTTTCTCTTGACTCACGCCATTGTCATCGGAGGGGGCGTTCTGGGCCACCTTCCCGAGCTTCCGGCCACGGGCGAGGCCGTGCGCAAGGGTTTCGAACAGGGTGCCGCCTCACTGGGACTGGGCGGACTGCTGCTGCTGTTCATGAGAGCGTACTCACTCGGTGGAGGTACCTACACCGGCATCGAGGCCGTGTCGAATGGGTTGCCGATCATGCGGGAGCCCAGGGTCGAGACCGGAAAGCGAACCATGATCTACATGGGTACCTCGCTGGCCTTCACCGCCGCGGGACTGCTTCTCTGCTACCTGATGTGGCAAGTGACCCCGGTCCCGGGGAAAACCATGAATGCGGTGCTCACCGAGACTCTCGCCGTCGGGCTGCCCTTTGGGGGCACCTTTGTCGTGCTGACGCTCTTGTCCGAGGCAATGCTGCTGGTGGTGGCAGCCCAGGCCGGGTTCATCGATGGCCCAAGGGTGCTGTCCAACATGGCGGTCGATTCCTGGGTTCCTCATCGATTTGCCGCCCTTTCCGAACGGCTTACTACCCAGAACGGAATCCTTCTGATGGGATTTGCGGCTCTCGCGGCCCTCATTTACACCATAGGAGACGTGAGCCATCTGGTTGTCATGTACAGCATCAACGTGTTCCTCACCTTTTCCTTGTCGATGCTGGCGATGCTCCGGTTCTGGATCCGACACCGGAATGTCCGGCCCGAATGGCGGACGCGACTTGGGCTCTTCGCGCTCGGGCTCGCTCTCTGTGGCACAATCCTCCTGGTCACCCTGTACGAGAAGTTCTCAGCCGGAGGCTGGATCACTGTGGTCATTACCACGCTCGTGATCACCCTCTGCTTTGTGATTCGCCGGCACTACCGGACGGTCAATGCCCAGCTGGACCGGCTGTATCAGGAGCTGGGCGACCTGCCCCTCCCCAGCGCCCCGGCTCCCGCCCTGTCGCCCGATCCGAAACAGCCGATCGCTGCAATCCTGGTCGGCTCGTACGGCGGCGTGGGCATACACACCGTGCTCAATGTGTTTCGAACCTTTCCCGGACATTTCAAGGGCGTGCTCTTCATCTGTGTGGGCGTGATCGACTCGGGCGAGTTCAAGGGGGAGCACGCACTGGAGGAGCTCACCCGACGAACCGAGGATGTGTTAGCGAGGTACGTAGAGTTGGCAGCGGGCCTGGGTGTGCCGGCTACTTCCCGTCTGGCAATCGGTACCGAGGCAGTCTCGGAAGCCGAGCGCGTCTGCCTGGCGATCGCGCGGGAGTTCCCCCACGTGGTGTTCTTTGCGGGCAAGATGATTTTTAAGCGCGAGAAGTGGTACCATCGTTTGCTCCACAACGAGACGGCACTCGCGGTAGAGAAGCGGCTCAGGTGGGCAGGCCGGACGATGGTGACGATGCCGATTCGGGTTACCCAGGCACGGTAAACCGTGGCGCAACCGTCCGGCGCTATGGCTTGAGCAGCTCGCGGAGGGCGCGTCCGGCATACCGGCTGGACAAGAGCCGAGTGCCGTTCTTGAGGTACACCAGGTAACTGCCTTTCCCGTACGGCTCCAATGCGGCAATGGCGCCCGCGTTCACCAGAGCGGTCCGGCGGACCCGGACGAATCGGCCTCGGAGCCGCTGGGACAGCTCGGCGAGCGTCTGCCGCAGCAGGTGCTCCTTACCCGCGGCGTGTAGGCGGACGTAGTTGCCGGCTGCCTCGATCCAGTCCACCGACTCCACCGGCACGAACGAGAGTCGCCCTCCCTCCCGGACAACGAAGCGTTCCAGCGGATGATCTGCATCGTTCCCGACCAGAGCCGCGATTCGCTTGTCCGGCTGATCGGTCTCCAGTGCCACCCGTTCGGCGGCACGCCCCCACGCCTCTCGAAACCGGTCAGGGTCGATCGGCTTAAGGAGATAGTCCACCGCGTGAGCTTCGAAGGCGCGAACCGCATAGCGATCGTACGCGGTCACGAACACGATAGCCGGGACCGCGTCAGTCCCGACTCGCTCCAGCACGTCGAGCCCGCTGACCGTTCCGAGCTGAACGTCGAGAAACAGGACATCCGGCGCATGCTGAACGATTGCCTGGATGGCGGAAGCCCCGTCAGCGCATTCGGCGACGATCTCCGCATCGGGCAGTCCCGCGAGCTGCTGGCGCAGGGCAAGCCGGCCGGGCGGCTCGTCGTCCACCAGGATCACCTTCATTCCGGGCGATTCGTACGGAAGGGAAGGTCCATGGTCACGAGGGTCCCTCCACTCTCCAGCGCCCTGAGCTCGAACTGGTGTCCGCTGCCATAGAGCGCGGCTAGCCGGGCTCGGGTGTTGGCGAGCCCAACGCCGGCTCTGGCGCCGTTGGGACCGGGGCCATTGTCGGAAATCTCTATCCGAAGCCGGTCTCCAGCCCTCGCGGCCCGGAGCCGGACCCGTGCGGCGTCGGCGGTCCGGTTCACCCCGTGCTCCACGGCGTTCTCCACCAGGGGCTGAAGCAGCAGGGTGGGGATCAGCCCGCTGGCCGCGGCATCGGGTATCTCGACATCGATGGCCAGCCGCTCACCGAACCGGATCCGCTGAATCTCGAGATAGGGAGCCAGCAGCTCGATCTCTTGCGCCAGC
>JBJMPB010000031.1:0-6981 GCA_045803455.1 Gemmatimonadales bacterium
TCCCAGGGCGCCTAGATAGGCGTAGCGGCCCAGCATCACCGTCTCGGCCACGCTCAGCGGAAACACCGTTTCTTCCTGCTGCCCCACAACGCCAATGGTTTGCGCCAGCTGGCGGCGGGACCAGCTTGCCACCGGACGCCCATCCACCAGCGCCGCGCCTTCTTCCAGGGGGACCAGCCCCAGCAGTGCGCGAAGCAGGGTCGTCTTTCCGCTGCCGTTGGGCCCCACCACCGCCACCAGCTCGCCTGCCTGAACCGCGCAGCTCACCTGCGTGAGCGCGAGGGGACGGTTGCGCCGGTACCTCACCGAAACGCTGCGGGCCTCGATGATCACGCGAGCGTTCTCCGAAGCAGCAGCGCAAACAGCGGAACACCAACCAGCGCGGTTACCACGCCCACCGGCAGCTCCAGCGGCCGAACCGCGGTGCGGGACACCACGTCGGCCAGCACCAGGAAACAGCCGCCGGCCACGAACACCAGCGGCAACAGGCTGCGATGGAGAGGGCGGAAGCTGGTGCGAACGGCGTGGGGAACCACCAGGCCGACAAAACCCACAATGCCGCAGGTGGCGACGCTGGCGGCGGTCAGCAGCGCAGTGGACAAGTACACCACCCGGCGAACCCGATGGACCTCGGCCCCGAGGTGATGCGCGGTTTCATCGCCCAGCGCGATCAGGTCCAGCGAACGGGCGTGATAGAACAGGATCGCAACGGGGATGGCCGCATACACGGTGAAAACCGCGAGCGCCTGCCACGAGGCTGCGCCGAATCCTCCCAGCAACCAGAGGAAAGCGTTGCGTACACCGGGAGCGTCGGAGAGCACCATGATGGCGCTCATCAGCGCGCCGGCAAACGCGCCGACGACCACGCCCGAGAGTAACAGGACGTGGGGGTCGAGGCGCCGGCCGGAAACGAGACTGAGCCGATAGACCAGCGCCACCGCCGCCAAAGCGCCAAGGAACGCGGCCAGCGGAACAGCCCAGGGACCCGCGGCCCGGGAGGCGATGGCAATGACCGCACCCAGCCCGGCACCGCTGGAGAGTCCCAGGAGATACGGCTCGGCCAGAGGGTTCCGAATCATGGCCTGGAGAGCGGCGCCGCAGATACCGAGGCTTCCCCCCACCAAAAATGCGAGCACCACTCTCGGCGCTCGCACGTCTCGCACGATCGCAGCCCCGGTACCGGTGCCGTGTAGGAGCCCGTTCCACACGTCGCTCAGCGGTAGCGGCACTGATCCAGCGACCAGGCCGATCAGAAGGCAGCCCAAGACCAGTACGCCCAAACTGAGCAGCCGAACTATCACCGGATCAGACCTCTCATCCGCTCGGCCAATTCGCGGATCGCCGACGGCGAGCGGGGGCTGGGCCGGTTGAACTCCGAGCCGCTCACCCGGAGAAACCGGCGCCGCCTTACCGCAGGCACCACTTGCCACTCGGGCCTGGTGGCGAATGCGGCGGGCCCTTCGGTGGTGGCGAGGATCAGGTCGGGATTGCGGGCGGCAACCGCCTCGATGCTGACGACACCGGATGACGTCGTCACGTCCGCAAACAGGTTCTCGCCGCCCGATCGCTCGATCAGCTCGCTCAGGAAGCTTCCCCGGCCGATGGTCATCGGCGGCTGCTCCCACACGAGCAGCAGCACCTTGGGGCGCCGCGTAGTCGGAGTAATGGTGGCGTGCGTCAAGGCGGTATCGAACACCGCGATGACCGAGTCGGCCCCGCGAGAATGGCCGGTGAGCAGCCCGAGCAGACGGGAGACCCGGGGGACGTCACTCAGCGCGTCGGTGTTGAGGCGGAGGGGGGGGATGCCGAGCTCCCGCAGTCGCCCGGCGACCGCGGCGTTCTGACCCGAGTTGTATAGGACAACGAGGTCGGGACGCTGCGCCAGTACCGCCTCGATGCTCGGCTTGATACCGTCGCCCAGATTCGCCACGGCCTGAGCGGCGGGCGGGTAGTCGCAGTACTGGGTCCGTCCGACCACACTGGAGCCGGCGCCAATGGCAAAGAGCAGCTCGGTGGCGGCGGGAATGAGTGAAACGACCCGGCGGGCTGGAGCCTGAAGGCGGACGGTATCGCCCGCGTCGTCTACCGCGCGGAGCTGTCCCTCAGGCGGAGCAGCCCGCTGGCAGCCGATCAGTCCCCAGCCAACAACAATGGCTGAGAGAAGATTCGATGCGGTCGAGAGTCGCCGGTAAAGACTGAAAATAGGACCGCCCATCCTGAGCCGAGGGATGGGCGGTGATCGATGGAGGAAGACCATCGTGCACGCCACCAACCCTCCCCCGAGGGTTTGTTACGGTGGCACGAACGGAGAGGTCTCCTGGCTTCGGGACTCCACTCGCCTTCCCGGTTTCCCAGTGGCGATGAATGGAGCGCCGGCCTCGAGGGCCGACTTCCCGTTACAGTGGCGGGGCCGCGCCGGCATTGCACCGGCTTCCGAGTAGCCCCGTTCGTGTTCGTTTGTACGGCAGCGCTAGTCTACCGGCTCAGAGACCTGGCCGCAAGAGAGGACGGGAACGGATGGCGTACCAGCCTCCGGCGACGAGGGCGAGGGCCAGTCCACCGACCAGTGCTGCCAGCAACCACGGAGGACCATTCTGCCTCCCCGGCAAGACGAGCCGGAGCAGCCCTGGTGACTTGACGGAGCCGGTCCAGCGGCGGAAGGAGCGGTTTTGAATCAGCTGGCTGTCCGCCGGAGCAATTCCCGGCGCCATCACTTTGACCGCGGGTTCCTCCACCAGGACATTGAGCGGCAGTCCGGCTCGGTTCAACGGCAGCTCTATTCTGGTCCGATCCGAGGGCACCTGATACTCGAGGGTGAGCTGTTTCTCGCCGGGAGCGAGCGCGGCGGCAACGACGAGTGAGTCTCCCGACCGGCGAAGAGCCGCGGACGAGACGTCACTCTCCCGGACTTGGAGACCGGTTGTGCCTCTCGGCAGCGGCACACTCCAGCTGCCGCTCGTCGTGTCGGGCGCAACTCGGGTCAGCCGTCCGCTATTGCGCACGATGATCAGATCGAGCACGCTCCGCGAGCCGTCCTCCCCGGGCCGGGTGAGAACCAGATGCCGCGCCTCCAAGTCGACCGGTGCCCGGCTGGAGGTGTCGTACACCATGAGGGAGATGGGTGCCCGGGGTGCCCCCGGATTGGTGGGAAGCGGAGCCGAGAAGTACTCGATGCCGGCGTAGCGGGCGCTCGTGAGATAGAAGGACGCGGTGTCGGGAGCATAGCTGAAGCGAAAGCGGCCCTGGCGGTCGGAACGGGTGGAGTCGAGCGGGCCCTGCTGGCTCTGACCTACACGGTGGAGCACCACCCGAACTCCAGCTACGGCGCTGGAATCGGCGTTCAGGACCCGGCCGGTGACATGAAGGACTTGAGCGGAGAGAGGGGCCGCAAAAAAGACGGAGAAGATGAAGAGCATCTTCTCCGCCGCACGACTACGGATTGAACTTCCCGAAGTCCTGGGGATCCATCTTCTCGAGGTAATCCTTGAGCTTGTCGGCCTCGAGCGAAGGATTGGGCGAGGGCTCGTCGGTTTCCACTCCGCTTTGGTCGAGCAGCTGATCGCTGGTGAATATCGGGGCCCGCATGCGGAGCGCCAGCGCAATGCTGTCGGAGGGGCGCGCGTCCACCTGGAACACGTGGTCGTCCCGCCGGATCAGGAGCTCGGCGAAGTAGGTGTTCTCCTTCACCGAGCTGATGATCACCCGCCGAAGGTCGCCTCCCAGGCCGACCAGAATCTGCTTCAGGAGATCGTGGGTGAGCGGGCGCTGCGCCTTCATGCCCTGCAGCTCCATGGCGATGGCGCTGGCCTCCGCCGGCCCGATCCAGATGGGCAAAACTCGTGACCCATCCTTCTCTCGCAGAATGACCACTGGAGTGTTCGTGGTCCGGTCGAGACCGAGATGGGCCACCGTGACTTCGATCATCGATTTACCCGCTCAGGTGCCCGCGTCCCAGCTGGCGAGATACTGCTCCTGCTCCCGCGTCAGGGTATCGATGCTGATGCCCATGCTTTGCAGCTTGAGTCTGGCGATTTCCTGGTCGACCGACGCGGGCAGCCGGTGCACCGACTTGCTCATTTTTGCGGCCTCTTTGCACAGCACCTCCGCCGCGAGCGCCTGGTTGGCAAACGACATATCCATCACGCTGGCGGGATGCCCTTCGGCAGCCGCCAGATTGATCAGCCGGCCTTCGCCCAGAACCATGACCCGCTTGCCCTTCACCATGAACTCCTCGACCATTTCCCTGACGTAGCGGCGTCCGCTGGCGATACGGGCCAGGCCTTCGAGATCGAGCTCCACGTTGAAGTGGCCCGAGTTGCAGACGATGGCTCCGTCCTTCATGGCGGAAAAGTGCTCGGGACGCACCACGTTGAGGTTGCCGGTGAGCGTGATGAACAGATCTCCCAATGGCGCCGCTTCGGCCATCGGCATGACCTGGAATCCATCCATCCGAGCTTCCAGTGCCGGCAGCGGATCCACCTCGGTCACGATCACGTGCGCCCCAGCGCCGCGAGCGCGGCTGGCAACCCCCCGGCCGCACCAGCCGTAGCCCGCGACCACGA
The DNA here is from genome assembly GCA_045803455.1 of Gemmatimonadales bacterium. GTDB lineage: Bacteria > Gemmatimonadota > Gemmatimonadetes > Gemmatimonadales > GWC2-71-9 > CAVVWJ01. The sequence goes on from JBJMPB010000031.1 coordinate 4,563, forward strand.
CGGTGCTGCCGGCCAGGAGCAGGTTGGTGGCCCGCACCACTCCGTCCAGAGTGGACTGTCCGGTGCCGTAGCGGTTATCGAACATGTGCTTGGTGTTCGAGTCGTTCACCGCAATGATCGGGAACTGGAGCACACCTTCCTTGGCCATCGCCTTGAGCCGGATGACTCCAGTGGTGGTTTCCTCGGTGGAGCCCCGCACCGCGCCGACCAGCGCTTTCCGCTCCGCCGGCGAGAGCCCTTCGACCCAGCCCCGGATGGGGGGAGCGAGATCGTCCAGCCGATTGAGCGCGATCATGTGCAGTGCACCGACCAGGTCGGCGCCATCGTCCTGGGTCATGTTGGGCCCGAACGCGAGCGCCTGCGCAATGTGGCTGTAGTAGGTCTCGTGGTCCTCGCCCTTGATGGCGTAGACGTGGACCCCATGGTCGCGCACCAGGTGGGCGGCCACATCGTCCTGGGTGGAGAGCGGGTTCGAGGCGCACAGCGCGATCTCGGCCCCGGCCGCCCGCAGGGTTTGCATCAGGTTGGCGGTCTCGGTGGTCACGTGCAGGCAGGCTGAGAGCCGGATGCCCTTGAGCGGCTGTTCCTTGGCGAACCGGGCGCGGATCTGGCGGAGCACCGGCATGGACCGCTCGGCCCACTCGGTGCGCCGCTTCCCTTCGTCGGCCAGCTTCAGGTCCTTGATGTCGTACTTTGCCAAGGTAGTCGGAACGTTCTGGACGGTCATGTGCTCCTCAGTCGGCGGCAGACAGCAGATCCTTCACGCGGTCGGCCTGCTCCCAGGTAAAGAAATCAACCTTCTTCCCGTTGAATTGCCCGCTCTTGGGCTTGCGGCCGAAATGGCCATAACTGGCGGTAGGACGATAGATGGGCCGCTTCAGCTTCAGCGCCTCGATGATGCCCTTGGGCGTGAGATCGAAGACGTCCTGCACCATTTTCTCCAACGCGTTGTCAGGCAACGCTCCGGTGCCGAACGTCTGCACCAGGATGGACACCGGCTGCGCGACGCCGATGGCATACGCAACCTGCACCTCGCAGCGACGAGCCAGCTTGGCCTCGACGATGTTCTTGGCAACCCAGCGGGCGGCGTAGGCCGCCGAGCGGTCCACCTTCGATGGGTCCTTCCCGCTGAAGGCGCCGCCACCGTGCCGGGCCATTCCCCCGTAGGTGTCGACGATGATCTTGCGCCCGGTCAGGCCGGCATCGCCGTGGGGGCCTCCGATTACGAACCGACCGGTGGGGTTCACCAGAAACTTGGTCCGGGCATGGTCCAGACCCGCCTCTTCCAGAACCGGTCGGACAACCTCTTCAATCACGGCTTCCCGGATGGTGCTGTGCGCCAACTGGCGGGATCCGTTGCGCTCGGCGTGTTGCGTTGACACCACGACAGTGCGCACCGCCACCGGGCGGTCGCCTTCGTATTCGACTGAGACCTGAGATTTCCCGTCCGGGCGGAGCCATTCGATCCGAGGGTGGCCGTTGACGCCTTTTCTGACCGCCGCCAAGCGCTCGGTAATCCGGTGGGCCAAAATGATGGGGAGTGGCATTCGCTCCCGGGTCTCGTCGGTGGCATAGCCGAACATCATGCCCTGATCGCCGGCACCCTGCTCCTTCTTGGAGCCTGAGTCTACCCCCATGGCGATGTCGGGCGATTGCCGGTCGATGGTCGTAAGTACCGCGCAGGTACGCCCGTCGAAGCCATACGAGGCATCGGTATACCCGATCGACTCGACGGTCTCCCGCACCAGATCCGGAATGTGCACGTAGGTGCTGGTCGTGATCTCGCCCGCCACAACCGCCATACCGGTGGTCACCAGCGTTTCACAGGCAACCCGGCCAGCGGGGTCTTGAGCCAGAATGGCGTCCAGAACCGCGTCGGAAATTTGATCGGCGACTTTGTCCGGGTGGCCTTCGGTGACCGACTCGGAGGTAAAGATGTGATGCCTGGCACCAGCCATAGTTCTGCAGTCTCAGAGGAGGAGAGTGGCCGTGGCAATTACCGGGCCGTGGTTCCCTACTGCTAAACGCTGCTCTTTCCGGGGGGCAAGCTAGCGACGCGACCACGGCCAGGCAACGCTGAATGGGGGTCGAGTAAGCGGATGTCGATGTACTCCCCCACAACCTCGCGCAGCACGTTGGAAACCTCCGCCGCGCTGGTTGCGTTGAGCGCGGATTCCGCCGCGCGCCGGGCCGACTCCTCGGGGACGGTTCGCACCACCCACTTCACCAGCGGGAGGGCCGGCGGTGAAACGCTCAGGCAGCTATATCCCAGGCCCAGCAGGAGAACGGCGCTGAGCGGCTCCGAAGCCATCTCGCCGCAGACGCTCACCGGAAGATCCGCGGCTTTTCCTACCTCTAAAACTCGGTGCAGCTGCCGCACCACCGATGGATCGTGAGGAGTGAAGCGGTTGGCCAGACG
>JBJMPB010000131.1:0-2937 GCA_045803455.1 Gemmatimonadales bacterium
GCTACATCCGTTCGCAGAAAGGGGAGAACCCGATCAATGTCCGCGTTCCGCATTCTTGCGATCCGAACTGTCCACGAGGGCTGGAGCCGGTTCTTGACGGCCAAAGCGGCTCTCCCGGACGGGCATGTGGCCGACCGGCAGATTGAGGACCACGGAACCGGCGTTGGCGTGCTCCCTTACGATCCCGAACGGCGTGTCGGGCTCCTCGTCCGCCAACCCCGGACAGCCGCGCACTTTGCCGAGGGTGTCCCGGAGATGCTGGAGACGATTGCGGGTCGGCTGGAAGGCGATGAACCCCCTCCCGCGGAGGCCCGGCGTGAGGCCGAGGAAGAGGCCGGCCTGAACTTGGGTGAGTTGGAGCACGTGGTTACGGCCTGGGCGTCGCCCGAGATCTCAACGGAGCGGACCAGTCTCTTTCTTGCTTCTTACACCCAAGCCGATCGCGCAAAGGAGGGCGGCGGGCTAGCCGAGGAGCATGAGTGCGTGACGCCGGTTGAGGTGCCCCTCGCCGATCTTGCCCGCATGGCGGATACGGGGCAGCTCATCGACATGAAAACGATGCTGCTGGTGCAAACGCTTCGGCTTCGTCAACCCGCGCTGTTTGTGGAGAGCCCCTCCCAATCGGCCCAAGGCGGCCGATAGTAGGTGGGCTGAGTGTCACGGCGAACCTGATCTGTGTCCACATGACCCACGCGCCCTGCAACCCGGCCTAACGGCTACGTTCACCATCAAGGGCTACGCAGTCCAGGTCACCGTGGACGGGAACGGTAGTGCATCATACGGCTTGCCGGAGATTCCATGCTGGCTAGCGGTCATCCTCCAAGTTGAAGCTAACGCCAGCATTGGCCTGAAAACGCTTCACAAGCGCATCGCCCATCACTGCGCCAGGCGTCCAGATCCCACCCTGGCCCTCAATATCGCGGGCCAGGCAGAGAGCCGCCTCCGCAATCATCCGAGAGGTCGAGCCATAGCCGGGATCCCGATCACCCCTGACCACCAAGCGCAGCCTCTTCTGGTCCGGCATCTCGGCCACAAACAGGATATCAAAGAAGCCGCTCTCCCGCTCGTCTCGGCTCGGCCCCTCGCCGGGCTCTGGCCCTTTGGGGCTGGCGAACGGGTTCGCTTTGGCCAGCATCCGCACAGCTGCTATGCCAAGGTCCCCCAGTCCGGCCACGATCATCTCGTCATACTGAAAGTCGGTGCCGTAGGGGTGCCCGAGTAGGTAGTTGGTGCGATGGACGTTCTTGGTGTTGATCGGCGCCATGATGAAGGGCGCCACCCATGCCCCAACTGCCGCGTCCCAGTAGGGCAGCATCGCGCTCGGCTGTGCTGGTCCCTTGAAGCCAGGCGAGAGAGCGAACGGATCAGCAAGAAGCCTGAACAGCGCTGGCCGTCTCGCGGCAGCGGCGAGGGTTGCTTTCAGGCTTGCGATAGTCCCGCCGGAGACGCCGCCCCTTACGGCCCGAACGCGGCCTTTGATCCGGGGTGCCGGTCGGCCGAAGCGGTGGATGCAGTGCTTCTGGAGCTGCTGAACCCCGCAGTCGAACGGGATGGAGTCGAACCCGCAGGAGAAGACGATGCGAGCCCCACTCACTCGGGCCTGCGCCTCGTTCCTGTCAATCATCGCGCGCATCCAGGCCGGCTCACCGCACAGGTCGACGTAGCTGGTTCCAGTGGTGACGCAGGCCTCGACGAGTGCAGACCCATACAGCTGGTACGGACCAACCGTGGAGATGACAACGCGGGTGCTCTCGGCCAGAGATCGCAAGCTGGTGGGATCATTGGAATCGGCGACAACGAGTGGCATCTCGGCCGATGCGCCGATGAGCGCGCGAACCTCCTCGAGCCTGTCTCGATTGCGCCCTGCTATTGCCCAGCGGAGATTGCCATCGTCTCTGTACCGCTCGGCGAGGTATTCGGCCACGAGCCGTCCCGTGAAGCCGGTGGCGCCGTAGACGACAAGGTCCAGATCACGGGACGCAAGCATGCGCCACCTTCCCCTGTGCCATGTGGATCCGCACCAATCAGAGCGGGTCAGAAAGGGCGCTCGCGATGTGCCTTTCAATGGCCTCGGCTGATGTGGCGCTGATAGGCAGACTGAGTATGTGTCCGCCCGGTCTTCCCACCCAACCCGAACGCTGAACGTGTGCTCGCTCGGCCAAGAAACGGCGATCACGCTCGGTGCTCATGCACGCAGGCGCCAATAGGCCCTCAACTTGGAGACCTCTCATGTCACAAGCTTCCGCCTCAGAACCCACAGCGGTCATTCCTGACCTCCGGGACAAGGTTGTGCTTATTACGGGCGCGAGCACCGGCATCGGCGCCGCGGCGGCTCGCGCCTTTGGCCGGAACGGCGCCAAGGTGGCGATCAACTACCGCCAGAGTCAGGCCGAAGCCGAGCAGGTGGCCGAGGCCGTCCGCCAACTCGGCGGCGAAGCCCTGCTCGTGCAAAAGGACGTGGTCCTGCCAGAGGCCGCCTCTGAGACCGTGCGCACAACCGTTGAGGCCTTTGGCCGCTTGGACGTGCTGATCAACAATGCCGGCGCGCTCATCCGAAGAACGCCGGTAGCAGACTACACGGACGCCTACCTCGATGCGCTGCTCGACTTGAACGTCAAGCAGGTTGTCCGCTTCGTGCGCGAGGGCGCCCTGCAGATGCGGGCGCAAGGCGGGGGCGGCTGCATCATCAACCTCAGCTCGATTGCAGCCCGGAACGGCGGCGGCCCCGGATCGGTTCTGTATGCCGCCGCGAAGGGCTTCGTGGCGACGGCAACGCGCGGCTGGGCCAAGGAGCTCACCCCAGACCGGATCCGGGTCAATGCGGTCTCGCCGGGCGTGATCCTGACGCCCTTCCACGACCGCTTTTCCACCCCGGAGCAGCTTGCGTCCATGCAAGCCACGATCCCGATGGGGCGGGCCGGCTTGGCCGAGGAGTGC
>JBJMPB010000221.1:0-8003 GCA_045803455.1 Gemmatimonadales bacterium
CAGCGGCTTCCGGAGCCTGCCTCTTCGGATACCCGTGAGCTGTTCCAGCCGGGACAGCATCTCCTCGGCTGAGCTCCAGCGCTGCTCCGGGTCCTTCTCCAGGGCGCGCATGATGATCCCGGCCAGTTCGGGCGGTAGCCCGGGCCTTATCTGGCCGAGCGCTGCGGGAGCCCGGGTGACCTGGGACGCGAGAATGGCCTGCGGAGTCACTCCAGTGAAGGGCGGCTTTCCGCTCAGCATCTCATATCCCAGCACTCCGACCGCATAGAGGTCGGAACGAGCATCGACGTTGGACTGTCCCGCAGCCTGCTCGGGCGACATGTACGCCGGAGTGCCCAGGGCAAATCCCATGGCGGTCAGCGTCTCGTTGGCGTAGTCCTGACTCTCGGCCAAGGCCTTGGCCACTCCGAAGTCCATCACCAGCGCATGGCGGCCGGCCAGCATGATGTTCTCCGGCTTGAGATCGCGATGGACGATCCCGTGGCGGTGGGCATGAATCAGTGCGTCGAGAACGTCCTTCAGAATTTGTACGGTGCTCTGTGGGGAAAGCCGCCCCTCGCGAGAAAGCCGCTGGCGCAGCGTCTCGCCCTCGACGTACGGCATCACGTAATACAGAGATCCCGCCGTGGCTCCTGCGGCCGGGTTCGCGCCGGAATCGATCAGGGTGAGGATGTGGGGATGCTGTAGGTGGGCGGCGATCCGGATCTCACGGAGGAATCGCTCATCTCCCAGCACCTGCACCAGTTCGGCATGAATCACCTTGATGGCGACCGGGCGGTCGTGCTTCAGGTCCTGGGCCAGCCAGACCGTCGCCATGCCTCCGCGACCAAGCTCTCGCTTGACCCGGTAGTTGCCGGGAAGTGCGGACTGAAGCCGGGTAAGGACATCGGACACGCGATGATCCGGGTTGTAATGGATGGCTTACGTTACAACTGTCACCGGTCTCCCAACACCCCTACTTGGCGGTGTCCTGCCGATGCGGATGCCTTATCTTGGCAGCGCGCGGAGAAGATGCGGACGGCCTGGCAAGAGGAATCAAGTTATGCATGCTAAGACAATCGCTCATCAATTCGGGATTTCAAGCCGTGTCCTGGAAAAGAACCTGGAAGAGGTTTCCCACGAGGAGAGTCTCGTCAACCCTCAGGCGGGTGGCAGTTGTCTGAACTGGGTGCTAGGACATCTCACCCGCTCGCGGAATCAGGCCCTCGCCCTGTTCGGCCAGAAGCCGATTTTTCCGAGCGAGGAGTTCGATGCCTACGACGACAGCGGGGGGAAGCCGTTCCGGCGTGAGACCGCCGTTGCATTCGATGAGCTGAAGCGGCGTTTCAGGGCGCTGCAGGAACCGTTGGTGAATAACCTGACCGGCTTGGCTCCTGAAGCCATGGACCGGCCGGCCCCCTTCAGCCCGACGGGAAACCCGAAGGAGACTGTAGGCAGCCTGCTGGTCTCACTGGCATTTCATGAAGCGTACCATGTCGGACAAACCGGTATCCTGCGGCGAATCGTTGGGCGGGAAGGGGTTATCAAGCCACCCCGTATCCCGGTAGCAAGGTAGGCTGCAAGGTTGGTCCGACTGCACGGTTCTTGTCACAATCACTCTGAGGGGTATGGCATGTTTGCTAGACGACTTTCGATCCTGATTGGCACGTTCGCCCTCTCCGTGGTTGCTGCGGGGGTCGCGTCTGCCCAGGTAACCTCCCAGAGCGAGCTCGGCACCGAGAAGCTCCCAGCCGGCTTCATCAAGGAGTTCGGCACCATGTGGACCTTCGAGGCCCCGCCGCTCGACTACTGGAAGGCGCGCTACGGGTTCGCGCCCACCCAGCAGTGGCTGGATCACGTCCGGCTGGCCTCGATCCGGCTGCCCAACTGCTCATCCTCCTTCGTATCCTCCCGCGGATTGGTGATGACCAATCATCACTGCGCCCGCGAGTGCATCACCGCGGTCTCGACGCCGGACTCGAACTTCCAGGAGATCGGCTTCGTGGCCAAGACCCAGGCGGACGAGCGAAAGTGTCCCGGGCTGTACGTGGACCAGTTGCAGGGAATCGAAGACGTCACCCCGAAGATTCAGCAGGCCGTCACCGCTACCACGCCCGCTCAGCAGGTGTCTCAGCGCAATTCCGCAATAGCCGCGATGGAGAAGGCCTGCCAGACCGGACCCGACGTTCAGTGCCAGGTGATCACGTATCACCAGGGTGGTGCGTATTCGCTGTATCGGTTCAAGCGCTTCGGCGACCTGCGCCTGGTCATGGCGCCGGAGGAGGCGATCAGCTTTTTCGGTGGCGATCCGGACAACTTCACCTACCCGCGCTACGACCTCGACCTCAGCCTGATGCGGGTCTACGAGAACGGCCAGCCCTACCAACCGAAGGACTATCTGAAGTGGAGCAGGGAAGGAGCCAAGGAGGGCGATCCCGTCTTCGTCACCGGAAATCCGGGGTCAACCGGCCGCCTGCTTACCGTCGCACAGATGGAGTATCTCCGGGATGTGCAGTACCCGGCCCAGCTCAGCTCGTACGATCGCAATCTGGCCGTGATGGAGGAGATGTCGAAGCAGGATGAGGAGACCAGGCGGGCGCTGGAGAATCAGATCTTCAGCCTCAAGAATTCCAAGAAGGCGGTGACCGGCTATCTATCCGGCCTGCAGGATTCCGCCGTGATGGCTAAAAAGCGCGCCTTCGAGCGGGACTTCCGCCGCCGGGTCAACGCCGATCCCAAGCTCAAGGCCCGGTATGGCGCCAGTTGGGACGCCATCGCCACCGCCCAGCGGCAGCTGGCCGGCATAGCAAAGCAGCAGCGCTGGTACAGCTTCAGCGGATCGCCCTTGCTGAACGTTGCCGGCGGACTGGTGCGGATTCCGGAGCAGGCCAGGCTGCCCGACTCGCTCCGGTTGCCGCAGTACCGGGGGGGCGGAATCGACCTGATCAAGGGCTCCATTGCGGGACCGATCGAAACTGATCCCGAAGCCGAGAAGCAGATGCTGCAGGCCTGGCTGACTCAGGCCAGCAAGGACCTACCCGTCAACGACCCCTATCTCACGGCCTTTCTGGACGGCCGGAGCCCCGAGGTAGCCGCGGAGACGGCGGTAAACGGGACGAAGCTGGCCGACTCCACCGTACGGGCTCAACTCCTGGCCGGCGGCTCGGCCGCGGTCGCCGGCTCCAAGGATCCGCTGATCGTCCTGGCCCGGAAGCTCAACCCGATCGCCATGCGAGTTCAGCAGCGTGCAGCCCGGCTCAGCGACGTGACCAATGCCAATGCGGAGAAGGTCGGCCGGGCCATCTATGCGGCATACGGCCGGTCGCTTCCCCCCGATGCCACGTTCAGCCTGCGGATCAGCGATGGCGTGGTGAAGAGCTATCCCATGAACGGCACCATGGCTCCGTACAAGACCAGCTTCTACGGGCTATATGCTCGAGCGGCGGAGTTTGATGACAAGCCGCCGTTTCAACTGCCGGAGCGGTGGAAGACGCATCGCAGCCGGCTCGATCTGAGTCAGCCGCTGGATTTTGTGACCACCAACGACATCATCGGCGGCAATTCGGGAAGCCCGGTGATCAATCAGAACGCCGAAGTCGTGGGGCTGATCTTCGACGGCAACATCGAGCAGCTGCCCAACCGTTTCCTATATACCGACGAGGCAGCGAGGGCTGTGGCGGTTCACTCGCGGGGTCTGACGGAAGCGCTGCGCAAGGTGTACGAGGTGGCCCGGATTGCGGACGAGCTCGAGGGGGTGCAGGGCCAGGCCAGGCAAGTTCCAGTCCGAGGTGACAGTCTTCGGATGGCGCCATCGGCTCAGAGAGACAGTTCGAAGGCAGGGCAGGACAAGTAGGAACTCGAGCGGAGGATCGGCCCGTGGCGGCGCCGATCCTTGCCGATCCTTATAGAAAGACCCGTAGCTCTAGGTGAGCCGGATCACAATGGAGGGAGCACTCAGGATCCGCGCGTCGCCTTGAAGCTGCCCTTCAGCACCTTTCCGCTCTTCGCCTTGGCCTGGTAGCTGCCGGTCAGGGTGTCACCGACCAGCTTGGCCTGGGTCCGGGTGACTACCCGTGCCTTCAGGGTGGGGCTCTGATGCGGATCGGACTCGTACACGAACGTGCTGTCGCCGGTTGAAACCATCCTCACCTTGTACTTCTCCCCGCCCGCGAACGCGACCATTCCGGCCAGACTCCCGTCGGGAGACCGGCTCCATGTAATGGTGAATGGCTGGGCCCGGCTGGAGCCGTCGTCGTATCCCTTGGCAGTCCAGCTGCCGAGGAGGCGGTCGGCAACGGCGGTTGCGGCCTGGGAGGACGACGCCGTGTCCCTGGCCATGACGGTATCGGTGGTTCCGGCCGAATCTGCGGTGCTCATGGCCTCGCGGTCGGTCCGCTTCTCGCAGGCGACCAGGGCGAGGACGGTGGCAGTGGCGATCAGATAGCGCATTGCGCCTTCCAGTGTGGGAGTCCCCCAACATACGGTGAGATTTGTTTCCTGGGCAGATTCCTCGTCCGCCCGTCCGCCCGTCCGCCCGTCCGCCTGTTTGCTACACTCCTCCGGTGACGCCGCCCACCGTTCGACCCGCATCATCCCCACCGACAAGCCAGACCCGCCAGCCTAGCCTTGAAGTGCACTCCAGCCACCAACGCCCGGCAGCATTCGGGCACAGCGAGGGGCACCTCGAGGGAGAAGCTATGGAACCGCGCGTCTTTGCCCATTCACAGAGCTACCGTCTACGGGAGCGGATGAGCGACGCCCAGATCAAGCACGGCCAGGAGATCCGGGCCGACCTGACGGGGATTCGCGTTACCGCCGCAGTAGATGGTTGGCGCACTCCTGCAGTGAACGCGGACATCGGTGCAATCTTCTTCTGCACCATGGGCCCGATTCGGATTCGCGAAGTACTGACGGAAGGGGACACCGAGCCGTTGCCCCGGGAAGTCCTGCTCGACGGCCTGGCGGTGCCCGGCCCAGGCACCTACGACATTCTGAACGCGATCGTGCACTCCAACGGATCGCTGCTGGTCCGGGCCGACGCCAACACGCGGATTGTGCCGCGGGCGCTCAGTCCGGATTTGCCCTGGGTCTGATCCGAGCTGCAGCGTCAGCATAGCGCGTCATCTCCAGCGCCCCGAGAACTCGGTGAAGAGCCGACTCTCTACCGCGCTCGGGGTGACGCGCTGCTTCATGGGGGCGACTCTCCCTTGTGGAGCTTCTCCAGATCAGCAGCACTCCGGCCACGACAACCAGTCCGGCCAACACCGTTCGGAGTGCGAACGGTTCGTCTCCTACCAGCCACGCCAGCGTCAGGGCGACGATCGGATTCACAAAGGCGTATGTCCCTGCGGCGGCCGTGGAGGTCGCCTGCAATAGCCAGGTATACGCTCCGAATCCCAGTACCGTTCCCCCCAGCACCAAGAAGCCGACTGAGGCCATACCTCGGGCGCTGACCTGGTGAACGCTCCAGCCGGAAAGCTCCCCGGTGGCGACGCTCAGCAGCAGCACCACCAGGCCTCCTCCCAGCAACTGCATGGCGGTTGCTTGGGCCACCGATTGGGGCTTGGGGCCGTCTCGGCCGATAAGGGATCCTGCAGCCCAACTGAGTCCGGAGCCGACTAGCGCGAGGCGGTCGCCCATGGAACCTGCCCCGGCTCCCTGTCCGCCCGTCAGCAGCGCCACGCCGGCAATCCCCAGGATCAGACCCGCGACGACCAGACGTTGCGGTACCCGCCGCTCGCGCCAAGAGGATAGGAACACCATCCAGAGCGGAGTGGTGCTCATGTAAAGCGCCGCCTGACCGGAAGAGACCCGCTGTTCGGCCCAGGCCAAGACACCATGGCAGCCGACGAAGAGGAACACACCCGCGAGCGCCGTGGTGAGCCATTGCGAGGCGGTGGTTGGGCCCAGTTTCCGGCGGGCGCCTAACCAGGTGTAGAGAACCAGAGCCCCACCGATGCATCTCGTGCCGATGGTCAGGAGTGGCGGTACCTCGGCCACGGCGTAGCGAAGGGCGAGAAATGTTCCGCCCCAAAAGAGATAGACGATCGCAAAGGCGCCGACCACCGCCCACTCCGGCGCCGGTGCGTCAGCTCTGGGCGATGGGTGCCGAGTCAAAGACCACCTCGTAGTGGGTGACGTGATCGTCACGATCGATCAGAAATTGCTCATCCTCCGGATAGAACACGGCTTGATCGATGTCCGGCCCGGCGAACTGCCGGACGGCACTCTCCGAGTCCCACAGCGACACCAGCAGGAATTCGGCTTGCCCATTGGCCACCCGCCGGAGCGCGAGCACTCCGCGGTTCCCCTCGATCTTCCGATATTCAGCCAGCCCTGTCTGGTGCAGGTAATCGAGATAACGTTCGGCGTCTTCCGCCCGGGTTAAGCCGCGCCAGGTTCGAGCGATCATGAGCTCCTCCAAGTGAGCACCGGTATAACAGCCTTTACTGGTGCAATGCTACCGGTTAGATTTGCACCTGTCAAGGGCTGAATACTGGTGCAGATTTCAACCGCGTTAAGCAGGAGGGTGGAGTGGCAGAAGACGTGCTCCCGTTCAAATACATCGGCGGAGATCCGGCGGTCGATCTGGTGAACACCGTGGATTGGACCCGTGAGGGCCCGAAGGACGAGCGACTGGGTGACTACCAGCGGCTGACGCGCTGGGCGGAGGGGTCCGGTGTATTGTCACCTCAACTCGGCGCAAAGCTCCGGCGGCGAGCAGCTGGAAGACCGACAGAAGCGAGCGCCGCCTACCGTGGAGCCCTTCGAGCTCGGGAAATCCTGCGCCGATTGTTTCTCGAGCTCGCCGGAGGGTCGGCGTCTCCCGGAGCGGTCGCGGATTTCAACCGGATCCTGGCGCCTGCGCTTCAGCACTTGAGGGTTACGCCGCCCGGCACCGCGCCTCGTCTCCAGCTTGGTTGGGAAAACGAGGAGAACAGACTCGACTCGGTCCTCTGGCCGGTGCTGTGGTCAGCCGCCTCGCTGATCTCTTCCGAAGAAGCGTCCCGGATTCGGGTCTGTGGGAGCGAGGACTGTGGCTGGATGTACGTGGACCGTAGCCGGAACGGGTTCAGGCGGTGGTGTCAGATGGAGAGCTGCGGCACCCGGGAAAAGACTAGGCGGAGGCGGAAGGGCGCCGCAGCAGTAGCGCGGTCATGATCGCGGTGCCGAGCGCGATCGCGGCACTGACGAGAGAGACCACCTCGAAGGAGTGACTGAAGGCCGCGCGTGCCGTCAGCACCAGCTCGGAACCGGAGGCTCCGGGCAGCGCCGCCGCGGCGGCGACAGCGGCTCCCAAAGTGCCCCGGGCGGACTGCGCCACCGAGACAGGTACACCGGCCGGTACGCCGTTCAGCATCATTTCGCGATAGACCATTCCCCCGATGCTGCCGAGCACCGCGATGCCCAGCGCGCCACCCAGTTCCGAGCTGGTCTCCGACAGGGCGGACGCCGAGCCGGCCCGCTCGATCGGAGCACTGCCCACGATCAAATCGGTAGCCAGAATCACCACTGGCGATAGACCCAGCGAATACACGATAGAGGCCACCAGGAGCAGCGTTAGGCTGGCACTGTGGCCCAGGCGAGCCATCAGGAGGAACCCCGGGACCGACAGAACCAGACCTCCGCTCATTACTCGGGCAGAACCGAACCGCCGTGCCAGCGCGGGGACCAGCAATGACCCCACGATGTACGCGCACATCAACGGCACCGTCCACAGACCGGCGTCGAGAGGAGAGAGTCCCAGCACGAGTTGAAGGTATTGGGCGATGAAGATGTAGCTGCCGAACGAGATGAAGGTCGCGAGCGTGTACGCGGCCAGGGAGGCGCTGAACGCCGCAGAACGGAACAGGCGGAGATCCATGAAAGGCTCATCCAACCTGCGCTGACGGCGGATGAACACCACACCCACCAGCACCCCGGCCATCGCGGCAGACCCCGAAAGCCAGCTGGGCCCCTCGGCCGCGAACCGCTTGAGGCCATAGATCACCAGCAGCACCGCAACCAGGGAAAGAACCGCGCTC
>JBJMPB010000331.1:0-3942 GCA_045803455.1 Gemmatimonadales bacterium
CCCAGATCAATCATCACTACGATCGCTCGCTGGAAGACGTGCGGACGAAGGTACACTACGACTTGGAGTACATCCGGCGTCAATCGGTGGCCGAAGACTTCCGGATTATGCTGAAGACGGTGTCGGTCATCCTCCTGCGTCGGGGCGGCTGGTAGGCTTCCTCTTGGATTTCCGCCTCTTCATTCCCTTCTCGCCGTTGCTCCGGGGCCACAAAGCTGCCGCAGTCGGGCTCGCACCTTTGTCGGCTCGCTAAGAAAGACTTTCCTTCCCGTTGTGATTCAACAACTTACCCATATGCTTTGGCTGGGTCCCGGCGGAACGGCGATTGCTGGCATGCCAGGGTCTTGAGCCATACCTTTCCGGTTCAGCAAAGAGTGATCAGTCCGTATGGTTTTGGTAAATCCCCAGTCGTCTGGCCCCAGCAATCCCGATCTCTCCGTGGTTGCTCCGCTCTTCAACGAGTCGGAGAACGTACGTCCTTTGGTGGACTGGATCCTCCAAGCCTTGGAGACGTATGCCGGCGTGTTCGAGGTGATCCTGGTCGACGACGGCAGCCGAGACGATACCTGGAGCCAAATTCAGGAGGCGGCGGCGGACCCCCGAGTGCGCGGACTGCGTTTGGGCCGCAATGTGGGGCAGACGGCAGCCATGATGGCCGGCTTTGACCATGCCTATGGACGGGTTGTTGTCTCGCTGGATGGAGACCTGCAGAACGATCCGCGGGACATTCCAGCCCTGATTGCCAAGCTGGATGAGGGGTACGATCTCGTATGCGGTTGGAGGCGGCAGCGGCAGGACAAGCTGCTGCTGCGCAAGGTGCCTTCCTGGGTAGCCAATCGGCTTATTCGCCGGCTTACCGGAGTGCCTATAACAGACAACGGCTGCTCCCTGAAGGCATACCGGCGCGACCTGCTGAACCGAATCTCACTGTACGCGGAGCAGCACCGGTTCATTCCTGCGTTGTCCGCCAGTGTGGGCGCCAGAATCACCGAGATGCCGGTGCGCCACCATGCCCGCCGATTCGGCGAGAGCAAGTACGGCATTTCGCGAACGGTCAAGGTGCTGGTGGACCTGCTGACGCTCAAGATGATCACCACCTTCAGGTCCCGTCCGCTGGTTGGCTTCGCGCTGGCGGCGTTGCCCGCGGTGGCGACCTCTCTCGTGTTTGGAGCCATGTGGTTATTCAGTCTCACCCACTTTGGGGCGGACAAGGCTGACGCGCTCGTGTTTCCCGGAGCGGGGCTTCTGAGCATCGGGGTGGCCCTCTATCTCTTCATGCTCGGCTTGGTCGCCGAAGTCGCGCTCAGCAGCGAGCGGACCGGTACTAACGATATTCCAGCTGCCGCGGAGATTCGCTGACATGAGCACACCCGGTATCCTGATGGAGCCAATGTCCACCACGTCCACGGTGCACCAATCGGAAGCCGATCTGCTGTCCGTCATCGTACCGGTGGTGGAGCGCGCGGATGACGTGGCAGCGATGTACCGCGCCTTCGCTGAAGTCCTGGATGCGCGCCAGCAGCCCTATGAGTTCGTCTTTGTCTTCGACGGGCGGATCACTCCCCCGGCTGAACTCGTCGGCCTCAGCCGAGAGAAGAAGAACGTCCGGCTCCTCCGCTTTGCCCGTGAGTTCGGCGAAACCGCGGCGTTGCGGCTGGGAATCGAGCGGAGTCGGGGCGAGCTGATTCTGACGCTGCCGGCCTATTTCCAGGTGCTTCCCGAGGGCATCGGGCCGCTGCTGGATGCGGTAGAGAGCGGGGCCGACATGGCCGTAGCCAACCGCTCTCCCCGGCTGGACAGCTGGCTCAACCGGATGCAGTCGAGGGCATTTCACAGTATTGTCGGCGGCGTGTCGCAGCAGCGCTTCCATGACATGGCATGCGGGGTCCGGGCGATGACTCGTTCGGTGGCGGAAGCACTTCCGCTCTACGGGGATCTGCACCGCTTCATCCCGGCGATGGCCCTGCGGGAGGGCTATCGAGTCGAGGAGGTTCCCCTGCCGCAGCACCCCAGCGATGCCCGGGCTCGGGTATATCGGCCGGGGGTGTACTTCAGGCGTCTGCTCGACATTGGGGCGTTCTTCTTCCTCGCCAAATTCACCGAGAAGCCACTGCGATTCTTCGGGCTGGTGGGTTCGGTTTTTCTCGCCTTGGGAGCTGTTATCAGCCTTATCCTGTTGATCCAGAGGGTAGAAGGACAGGGAATAGCCAATCGGCCGGCTCTTCTGCTTGGAGTTCTGCTGGTGGCGCTCGGAGTTCAGCTCATCGGGCTGGGCCTGGTGGGTGAGATCATCGTCCATCTGCGTGCACCCCACCGACGAGCTTACCGGGTCCGCGAACGGACCTGAGCGTCGTTAGCCTTCAGTGATGATGTCGACCTGCAGGGGCCTCCGGCCGAGGCTCCCGACATCGACCTTTATGAGGCATGCGGCGCGACCTCTCTAGACTCCTCGAGAGAACGTTCGACCTTCTGGTCGTGGGGGCAGGCATTCAGGGTGCCTGCATCGCCTGGGACGCCTGTCTGCGTGGGCTGACCGTGGCTCTTGTGGACCGCGGTGACTTCGGGGCAGCCACGTCGGCTAATAGCCTCGGCATTGTCCATGGTGGCCTTAGATATCTCGCACGCGGAGATCTACCTCGGATGTTGGACTCGATCCGTGAGCGCTCCGCCCTGCTACGAATCGCCCCCGGTCTGGTGGAGCCTCTACCGGTGCTTGTTCCAACCTATCAGGGGGGAAAGGGCCGCGTCGCCTTCCGAACCGCTCTCCTGCTTAACGATGTGATCTCCCGTACCCGGAACCGCGAGCTCCGTCCCGAGTCTGCCATTCCTGATGCCCGGCTGATCTCCAGAAGCGAATGCCTGCGGCTCTTTCCCTGGTTTCCGGCCGACGGACTCACCGGCGGAGCCCTCTGGTACGATGGCCGCCTCCGGCACCCTGAGCGACTTACCCTCAGTTTTGTGCGCTCTGCCGCAGAACGGGGAGTGGTTCCGGTCAATTATCTCAGGGTAGATCGGATCCTGGTGCGAAACCGGCAGGTGACAGGGGTCCAGGTAACGGACCTGGCCCAGGGAAGCCAGTTTGAGGTTATGGCCCGTTCGGTCGTGGTTGCGGCCGGACCCTGGACGGAGAGCCTCATCTCAGGCACTCTGGGGAAGGCACCGGGGGGGATGACCGCCGGCCACGCCCTGGCGGTCAATATTCGGGTTGATCGAGTCCTGAGCAGCGTAGCAATCGGAGTGAGGTCACGAACCGGCCGAAATTGGGACCCGGTTGGGGGCGGCAAGCGTTTTCTGTTTGCCGCACCGCAACCAGGGACCACCTTGCTGGGAACCTGGTACGCGCCGGCCGGGGAGAGCCATGCCAGCCCGGATCAGGGTAGCAGCAGTCTGCTGCAGGAATTCAATCAGGCTTGTCCCGGTTTGGAGCTGTCCGCCGCTGACGTGGCGAGCTGCCAGTGGGGCTGGCTCCGGCTCAAAGGGACTGAGAAAGGTAGGAGCATGGCTCTGGCTGAGCGGCCCCGGATAATTGATCACGGCACCACCAATAGTGTCGGACATCTCTTTTCGGTAGAGCCGGTCAAGTACACTACTGCCCGGAGCGTAGCCGAACGGGTGGTGGATTGGGTGTTCCGCGATTTGGGCAGGAAAGCGCCGGCCTGCACGACCGCCGAGGTGCCGTTGGCAGTGGCGGGCACGGACGCAGAGGTGACTGCTTCCGACATCCGGAGGGCTGTGCACGAGGAGATGGCGGTAAAGCTCGGTGATATCGTCTTCCGGCGCAGCAATCTGGGAAACTCTGGTAGACCCGACCGGGCAGCTGTTACCCGGGCTGCGCGGCTGGCCGGCGCGGAACTGGGATGGGACACGATGCGACAGGGCGCGGAGGTGGATGAAGTGATGAATAGAAGGCAGCACCCTGTGGCCGTGGAGGAGCCGGTCGGG
>JBJMPB010000373.1:0-4751 GCA_045803455.1 Gemmatimonadales bacterium
ACCACGGCTCCGGAGCCACCCCGAGTCCAGGGTCGCCCCCGACTCTCTATGGGGAGCGGATGGATGTGCTCAGTTCCGACAAAGCGGCCGGTCAGGTTTTGAACCGTCTCGCCGATGGAACGTGAGACCGCGGTAATCAGAGAGGTCCGACCGAGGAGGCGCCGAGCCGCAGCTCGAGCCAGCCGCGATGTTCGAATCAGGCCGGCGTCGGTGCCCTGGAGTGTGAGCACCTGGGGAACACGGGCCGGAGTGGCCAAGCCAGACGGCATCCACCAATGGGCGTGTACCAAATCGGCTCCAGCGGACACTTCGCGTTCTGCCGCGAGGCTCAAGCCGCGCCAGAGCCGCAGCAGAAGTCCCCATCGGCGAGGGCTCCTGAGCCGGGCGGCAAATGCGTCCTGATCGAAGATCGACTGACCCACCCGGCTGGAGATCCGCACCCGCCGTATCAGAATGCCATCCTGCTCGGCTCGTTCGGCAGCGTCCTCACCCAATGCCACCACGCGCACCGATACGCCCCGGCGTAACAGCGCGCGGGCGAGCGTTGCGAGCGCGGCACCGGAATAATCGCCTGGCCAACGGGGATAATTATGGGTCAGGAACACGACCCGCACCGTTCAATCCCGGGGGTCGTGTTTTTCGATCCGCGCGAGCTCCCGGGCGATGTCCCGGGTCTCCTCTCGCATACCTGCGATCATCTCGCCGAGGAAGCCAAAACCGAAGAGCACGATCCCGCTGATTACCATGGTCTCCACCAGGTTGAGCAGCGGCCGCAGCCCGATGCCGTATCCAAACCGGAGCACCAGCGCGGCAATGCCGGCGAGAAAACCGATGACGAACAGCAGGGCGCCGCCCACGCCGAAGAACATCATCGGCTTGCGGCCGAAGCGAAGCTGGAACCAGACGGAAACCAGGTCGAACATGCCCACCGGGATCCGCCGCCAATTGAACTTCGAGTTACCTGCCCGGCGGGGATAGAGCGGCACCGGCAGGGAGGTCAGACGATAACCGTCGGCCGCGGCGATCACCACCATATACCGGTGCCAGTCCGGGCGCAGCGGGACACCCAGCATCACCTCCCGGCGGTACGCCTTGACTGAATTCAGATCGGTAACCCGGACGCCGAAGAGCCAGCGGCAGAGCCCATTGTACACCCGGGAGACGAACGCCTTCTCATATTTCCCCTGCTTGGTGCCGGTGACGATATCAGCCCGGTTCTCCAAAATCGGGGCAACCAGGCCGGGGATGTCCTCGGGGAGGTACTGCAGATCGGCGGGATAGAAAACGAAGATGTCGCCCCGGGCGACGTCGCCGGCCGAACGGAGCGCATCGGCTATGCCCCGCTGCCGCCGGTGGGTCACAATTTCCAGGAAGGGGTACTGCCGCTGCAGCTCGCGCAGCACCCGGTCGGTGGCATCGCGGGAACCGTCATTGACCACGATGACTTCGAAGGAAAAACCAGCCGAGCCCAGGGCCTGGGCACAGCGCTGGATAAACTCCGGAAGATTGTCGGCCTCGTCCTTCGCCGGGACGAGCACGCTGACATCCAGCGTCTCGACCGAGGCAACGGTCATACCCGTTTCCGCATCCGGGCCGGAAGGATCCCGAGCTGGTCGCGGTACTTGGCGACCGTGCGTCGGGCTATCTGGATTCCCTGCTCCTGGAAGAGATGGACGATCTGCTGGTCGGTAAGAGGCTTGGCGGTGTTTTCCTCGCTCACCATCTTCTCCAGCTTGGCGCGGATGGAGCGGGCACTGGCGTCCTCGCCTGAGGCGGTCGAGAGCGCACTGGAGAAGAAGAACTTGAGCGGCAGCACCCCCCGCGGAGTCTGCACGTACTTCTCGTTGGTGACCCGGCTGACGGTGGATTCGTGCATGTTGATCACTTCCGCCACCTCGCGGAGGGTGAGCGGCTTGAGATATTCGATTCCCTTCTCGAAGAAGTCGCGCTGCCGGTCTACGATGAAGTTCATCACTTTGAGCATGGTCTGCCGCCGCTGCTCGATGGCCTGAATCATCCAGTTTGCGCTGTTCATCTTCGAGGCGATGAACTCCCGGTTTTCCGGCGTCATCTTCTTCTTGTCGCGGGCGATCTCCTGATAGGACCGGCTCAGCCGAAGCCGTGGCATCCCGGTATCGTTCAGGAACACCTGGTACCGGCCACCAATTTTCTCGACGATCAAATCGGGAATGATGTACCCATCGCTCTGTTCCGAGTACTTGAGGCCGGGCTTGGGGTCGAGCCGGGAGAGCTGGTCGGCGGCGGCCTGAACCGCAGCCGGCTCCACCCCGAACCGCTTAGCCAGGTCGTTCCATCGGTGCGCGATCAGATCGGGAAAGGCTTCGTTCACCAGCCGGTAGGTGAGTGAGGCCGTGTCCCCCAGCTCGACCAGCTGGATCAGCAGACACTCGCGGAGATCGCGAGCACCGGTGCCCGAGGGGTCGAGCCGCTGAATGATGGCCAGCATCTCCTCCGCCTCTTCCATGCTGTAGAAGGGCGGAGACGAGGGAGAAGACGGAGATGGCGGAGAGCTGAGGGTCGAGGTGGGTGCCGGTGTGCTGTGAGCGGGTGCGGCGGCCGACATGGTGACCTCAGACGATTCCCCGAAATCGTCGAGGTTTCCCTCCCCGATACTGTCGTCCTGTTCGTCCTCTCCGGCCTCGGGGAGGTGCCCGGCCATGAGCTGATTGACCGAACCCAGGATTTCATCCAAGGAGGCCGCGAGATAGCCTTCTTCGTTGATATTGCCCAGGAACTCCTCGGCCAGGAGCAATTGCCGGGGCGTCAGGGTCAGCATCTGGAGCTGTTCCCGGAGATGGTCGATCAGGTTCCGGGTTTCCACCGTGACGGGCTCGGTGTACTCCAGCTGCTCGTACTGCTCCCGGGTGCCGCCGACCTCGAAGCCGTTGAGAAGAATTTCCTCCCAGTCGACTTCTTCCTCTTTCTCCTTCTGCTCCTTCTGCTCCTCGGCGGCCGGCTGCTCGGTGGTCTCGTCTTCCGGCTCGAGCAGCTCCAGGAAGGGATTGGCCAGCAGCTCCTGCTTGAGGTGCTGCTGGAGATCCATCATCGGCATGTACAGCATGTCCATGGCCTGGTAGAGCCGTGGATTGACCCGGAGCTCCTGACGAAGGCTGGTATGCTGGGAAAGCCCGGTTCTCATGCTACTGCCTCGAGTCGGGCCCGAAGCCTGGCCGTGAGCGTGGGTCCCAGATACAGCTGCGCGACCCGGTCGTCGTACACCAGCTCACGAACCGTTCCAGAGGCCTGCACTTTGCCTTCGAACATGATGTATGCCCGGTCTACAATGTCGAGAGTCTGTTCAACGTTATGATCGGTGATCAGTACGCCGATCCCGCGGTGCCGGAGTCCGGCAACGATGGTCTGAATGTCGTGAACCGCGATCGGATCTACTCCAGCGAACGGCTCGTCCAGCAGCATAAACTTGGGATCGGAGACCAGCGCCCGGGTGATCTCGAGACGGCGTCGCTCGCCTCCGCTCAGCGAGTAGGCCCGGCTCTTTCTCAGATGCTTGATGGACAGCTCGTCGAGCATGCGGTCAAGCTGCCGGTGACGCTCCTCCCGAGCCATCGGCCGGGTCTCCAAAATGGCCAGGATATTCTCCTCGACGGTCATCTTTCGGAACACCGAGGGTTCCTGGGCCAGGTACCCGATACCGCTTCGAGCCCGCTGATACATCGGCGCGTTGGTCAATTCCTCGCCGTCCAGCAGTACCCGTCCTTCGTCCGGCAGGATCAAACCAGTAATAAGGTAGAAGGTCGTCGTCTTTCCCGCCCCATTGGGTCCCAACAGCCCGACGATCTCGCCCTGCTCTACTCTCACGCTCACCCGGTCGACCACCGGCCGGCCCTTGAAGCTCTTGCGGAGATCGAGACCCTCCAGAAGGCTGGCTGAAGTGCGCTTTCGGGTGTAGGTCTTGGCGCGCTGCATCGCGCGTCGGGCCGAGCTCAGCAGCGCGTCATAGACCGTTTGCCGTTCTTCCTGCGTGGGCCCCCACCAGGCCACCCGGGGCCGCACCGTCTGCCAATAGCCCCCGGCCGTGTCCAGGATCCACCCTTCGGTGGCCAGGCGCGGCAGCACCGACGAATTGAGGTGGTGCCGAACATCGTCGCCGGAGACTTCCTGGTCGGCCTCGCCGATCTGCTGGTAACAGGCGAGATAGGCCTCGCGATAACTGTGGACCAGATCGGAGAAGGCGATGCTGTCTGTAGGACCGGCCGCGCGCACGATGGCTGCCAATCCGATCGGGACCGAGGGATCACGGTCGCCCAGTGCCGATACCCACTCCGGTGCGGTCATCGGCTCCCCGGTCCTCGCGATAGCGAGTCGCCCCGGGACTTGAGGGAATCCGCCGGCGGAGCGTCACTCGCCTCGAGCTGAATTCCGTCCTGGAGCCCCTGTACGTCCACCCGATCCACCCCGCCTTGCGCTCCCGGTTTCATCGTCATGACGATCACGTTGCCCCGGGCGTAATTGATCGACGGCCGATCGGGGTAGCGCGGACTGGGATCGAGATGGTACGACTGGGCGCCCTTTCGGGCCACGATCCGGCTCAAGGCGGCGTGCTGGGTCCCGGCCGAATCTTTCTGTACGAACTGCGCGACCACGGTATCGCCCCGCATCCAATCCCGCTGCTTGGTCCGGGGATCGATGGTGCCGCCAAGCCAGGCTTTGCCAAAACCCCGGACTTCCTTCAACTGCTGTCCCGGAGTATCCAGGGCCAGCGAGTCTGC
>JBJMPB010000383.1:0-6367 GCA_045803455.1 Gemmatimonadales bacterium
ATCCAACGGCGGGAGAGACGCGTCAATGAGGAACAGAGGCCTGGGATAACGCAGGGGTCTCCAATGCTTATAGTTCTCTCAGACGGTCTGCCCTTGCCATGCCGTTTGTGTGCTCTCGCCTTGAGAGGCCCTTCTCACAGCGAGGCTGTGTCTCGCAGCCCTGGGTGAGAAGTCTGGGGACCCGATCCCAGGAGGCTTAGGGCTGCGAGGTCTGATACCGCTGTTGCGCCGCCTGGAGGACGGCTGGACAGTCGGCATGCTCCGGCTTCCCCAGCTTAATAGGCATGCTCAAGGACAGGAGCGTTTCACCGAGCTTGGGACCAGCAGCAGGTTTGGCCAAGGGGCCTATGATATACAATGGCGACTGCGCCGAAAACAGACTGAAGTCTTTCGCTTTGGGCTCCAGCTTCAGCCCGAGCTGTTTGTCATGCAGATCGATGAACCCGCCGCCGATGACCTTGGTGTCGGTCGTATCGATCAGCAACATCTGCGTCTCCATGCGACCGTTGTGCACCGCAAAGTCGGCCACCAGGCACCGCAGCTGGTACGTCTTCTCTTTGGCGAGCGCCTTTTGAATGGTTTCGGCCACATCGAGCCCGACCAATTCGATGAGCACCTTGCCCATTTGCCCCTCGGCCATCGACAGCAACACATTCCCGTTGGCGGAGGCCAGCAACTCTGCGAGCGAACGGCCCGTGCCCGTCAGGTCGATCCAGCCATCGAGCTTGCCCGCGGTCCCCAGCTTGCCCGCGGCTTCGGGCTGTTGGGCGATTTCGGGCTTGCCAGGGGTCTCGGGCTTTGTCGTCGCCTCGGGCTTGGTCGTGGCCTTGGGCTTTGCTGGGGCCTCGGGCTTGGCCGCATCCTCAGGCCGCAGTTCGAGCCAGCTCAGGAACTGTTGGAGGTTGAGCTGGTGCACCTCGGTGCGTATCGTGCTGTGCAGCGGGTTGGCCTGGGTGTCGACCTGCGCCTGGGCGTGCACCGTGCCGCCGGCCAGATGAAAGGTCGGAGTGAGGGCCAGGCGACCCTGGTGCAAGCGCAGGTCTGTCGCGAAGTGCTCCAGCGGGACCTTGGCGGCAATAACCTTGTCGCCCCGGAAACGCAGGGTGACCTCAAAGGCCTGCGGGCGTTCCTGGACCTTTTCCTGCACCGGTTCCGGTACCTGGACCTTCTCGGGTTCCACCCGCCCCGGTTTTTTCTCCGGCTGATAGCCCGTCAGCTCATCGACCACCAAGATCTGCGACTGCAAATCGCCATGCAGCACGAGATGCTCACCGCCCATATCGAGTGACAGCTCACCGGCCAAGTCGCTGTCGCCGAGCACGCCCTTCAACCCCTGGAGGGTCCAGGTGCTCCCGGTGTGCAGCAGGCGCCCCTCAACGCGGTAAGCTGGGAGGGACGGCACGGGGAGAGAGAGGAGAGAAGACAGCCGCGCGGGATCTGGCCCTTGGAGGGCGACCTGGGCCGCCAGGCCGGTGCGTTGTGGCCCCTGGCCCAGGGTGCCATCGAGTCGGGCGCGCGTTTCCCCCAGGCGGAGGTGCATCTGCACGGGGACGGGGTGCTGCCCGCCGTACCATGATCCGACGTGCCCTTCGAGGTGGAACAGCTCGCCGCGCACCCGACCCTGGCTGGCAAGGCGCACGCGTGCTTTGGCTTGCGGGGTCCCAGGCTCAGTGGCGACGGTCATCCGGACGTCAGTGTGACTGGCCTGATCACGGACCCTGAGGGCGGCCTTGCCCGCCAGGGAGGCCAGCAGCTGTGGGAGGGAGCGTCCAGAGGCGGCCAGGTCCACATGGCCATCGACACGGCCGGTGGCCTGGTGTTCCATCCCAAACACAGCCAAAACCTGCTGCACATTGACACGGGCGATATCGGCCTGGATGGCACTGTGCAGCGGCGCCTCGCCCCGGTCGTCGACCTCGACCTGCGCACGCAGGGTACCGCCTGCCAGGTCAAAGACAGGCCTGAGCGAGAGGTGACCGTCTTGCAGCGCCAGGTCCGCGGACACGTTGTGCACGGTCTGGTCAGCAATCACCACCGTGGTGCCCTGGAAGTGCAGCTTGGCATTCACCGCCCGGGTCAGTTCCAGGTCAAGAACCGCATCTGGCGGAATATCCTCCCCTTGCGTCGCTGCAGCCCCTGGGGCGGTCGGCTGGCCAGAGGCACTCGTGGGGATGGCAAGGTCACGCACATCCAAAGTGCGCGAGAAGAGCTGCGCCTCCAGCAATGGATGTTTGCCTTGTATATCAAGGGACACACCGCCTGCCAGATCGCTGTTCCCCAGAGTCCCGGTCAGCTCCCTTATCGCCCAGATGTCCCCCTCCCGCGTCAGATGGCCCGCCAGTCGATATGGCGCCTGGCCCGGCGCGGCCTGTGCGCCCTGCTCCTGGTTGCCTGATGGCTGGTCCGGAACCACGCGCGCGAGGGACACCTCCGCCGCCACGCCCTGCAGCTGCAAGGGCTGCGCCACCGTGCCGTTGAGGTCTCCCTGCCACTGATCGACGACCAGCTGCACCTGCAACAGATACGGCTTATTGCCCATGAGGTCTGGCAGCGCCCCGCCGTGCCCCGTGAGCCGGAACGGGAGGTCAGCAACCTGGCCGGCTCCCTCCACGTCGAGACGCTGCTCAGGACCCGTCGTGGCCGCCTGCACCTCGGCGAGCGTGACCGTCAGACTGGTGTTGCTGGCATAGTCAGTGTAGGTGAGGCGCCCGTCACGGAGGCTCAGCCGCTCGATAACGGGCAGTGCACTGGGCTCTTTCTTGTCTGCCACAGTCTGAGCTGACTGCAATTGCCAGTTTGCCTCTCCCTGCTCGGATGTCTCCAGTCTGACCACGGGCTCGACCAGCTCGATCATAGGGAGCACAAAGCGCCCCTGGAGGAGCGCCTGCAGGTCAAGACGGCAAGCCAGGCTACGGATTTCGAGCATAAAGGGCTCTTTGCTCCAGGCCGCATTCGCCACTCGCACCTGCTCGGCCCGAATCAGCGGGGGCCAAGTCCAGTCAACATCTAAAGCCCCCTCAACCACCACCATGCGGCCAAGGGCCTCGCTTGCCTTCCGCACCACATAGCCTTTGATCCAGCTCCAATTCAAGACCCCCATCTGCACCGGCGCGGCCCGCATCAGTGGGGGCCAGGTCCCGTCAGCATCCAGCTTCCCCTCGACCACTATCGTGCGGCCAAGGGGCTCGCGCGCCTGCCGAGCCACAGAGCCGCTGCACCAATGCCATGCACAGACCGCCACCAGCCCGACCAAGCCGACGACCAGCAGCCTCAGCCCCATGCTCGCCCACCCTATTGCCCTACGCATCGCAGCAGCCCCCCTCTTGTCGCCTGCTGGCCCTCTCCAGGTGCCTTGATGCAGGAGAGGCCATCGCTCTGATCACGATTGACGTGCAGACATTGGTCGTGCTCGTCTCTCCCTCACGAGGCGCAGCACCGGCGCCAGTTATTTCTTCCAGAGGAGTCCCAGGAGCAGCCCAATCCCCGTTGCCCACAAGACAGATTGCAGCGGCTTGGCCCGAATGTTCTCCTCCAGCGACTGCTCCCATCCTTCGAGCTGCTGACGGCCCTGCTCATAATACTGGGAGGCTGTCTCCCCCACGTGCCGCGCGGTCTCAGTTATTTGTGCGCTCCCCTCTTGGGTCGTATCGCCTCCCTGGGAGCCGCGTTGCTGGGCGGGAGGTGTGCCCCCACTCCCTGGTGTTCGTTGCTCCGCCATGGCTTGTTCCTCCTCTCTGCCTACGGGTAGGTACGCGGTCGTTTCCAGGCCTTGTACGAGCCTTTTCCCGGTCAGGGTGCAAGAAGTGTTCCACAGGCAGACGGTGGGGCCATAAGGGGGAGGTGCACGTCCTGCGCCGCGCCTCGGTGTCCAGAGGGGCACATGCCAGCGCTCCGTGCCATGGGTGTGCTCCATGAGGGGCACGAGGCACCGGCAGCGCTGGTATGAAATTTGCTGTGTCTCTGGATAGCGCTGCTCTCTCTTTGTAGGATGGTAAGGGGACTGCCGTCGAAATTCTTGGCGCCACGCCGACATACTGCGGCGATGCCCCGCTGGTCTTGACTGGGCACCCGAGACGAGCACGACATCACACGACAGATGAAGACATCCTCTTATCCTAACGGTATGGACCGGGATGCCCCAGGCCAGGGTGAGGGCGGCGCAGGGAAGTCCCCACGCACGAGGCGAAAACGCCGAGGAGAACCGCCGATGGTCTCTCAGCATGGTGACCGCACACGCCGACACGGCGCACGGCCACCTGGGATACGCCTGCGGCGCCTGGTCGGGTGCTGCCGCCTCGGGCTGGTCCTGCTGTGCGCCGTCTGGAGTCCGCATAGTGCCGCACTGTTGGGTTGGTATGGCCCGCCATCCGTGCAGGCGCAGGACAGGCCCGCGGCGAGCGATTTGCGGCAGCGGCAAGTCGCGTTTTTACACCGGCTGCGGCAAGCCGATCCCCGCTATCAGACCATTGAGAAAGCCGTGCTCAATGAGCAGAACGAGCTGGGGGTCATTCTCAATCGGCAGGTGGAGATGGAGGCGGTGCGTCCCCTGATGAAGACGCTCCTCACCCAAATGGCCAAGGCCTTTCCCCGGCAGCACCTGACGGTGATTGCCTATGCCCCGACCCAGCCGCCAACACCTATGGGGACGGCCCGATTCAATGCACGCACGCGGCAGATGACCTATACCCCTGCCGTGCCCCAGTAAACCTGAGCTGAGAAAGGAAGGATCATGCCTGGAACAGTGGGCGATTTCATGCGCCGCTTTGGTGGCGGTGGGGCTCTCGATGACCGGGAAGCGGAGCAGTATTATGACCGCTTTGCCTCCACCCACCCCGATGATCGCGAGTTTGACACCGACACGATGTCGCAGGGCACGACCGAATACCTCGGCCAATTACCGGACGAGCACTTCGAGGAAGCCGCCCACACCGCGTTCACGCAAGCGCCCCCCGCGCAGCGGCAGGGATGGCTGAGCAGTGTGTTCGGGGCGTTACAAGGCCGCGGGGTGGACCTGGGCGGATTGCAAAGCCAGCTCGGGCTGCCCTCGCTCAACCCCCATGAGATGGGTCCTGACGCTTACGCACGGGTGGCGAATTATGCCCGGCGGCAGCATCCGGACGTGATGGAGGAGCAGGTGCGCTCCCAGCCCTGGTTCGTCAAGGCCATGGGGAATCCGATGGTCATGGGAGCCTTGGGGGTGATTGCCTCAAAGATGCTCCGGCGCTGAGCACGGGGTGCCCGCCGTCGCGGCCGCCCCCCTGCCACAGGTCCTCCTCTCAGCATCCATAGGAGGACGCGCACAATACACACATGCCTCGGCCTTTCGCGCATGCGCCGCGCAGGACCGGGGCGCGTGCTGCCCCGCCTAGGCACCGGTTTTGTGCCCGGGCGCTTTGCCTGCTGGCGCGGCATGCTCAATCTCGGCGTTGATCTCGCCCCCGACCAGCAGACACAAGCCGGTCAGATATAACCAGGTGAGAAAGACAATCACGGCGCCCAGACTGCCATATGTTTTGTTATAGGACCCAAAGTGGCTGACATACAGCGAAAAGCCGAGTGAGACGAGCAGGGTGGCCAGGACCGCGAAGACCGCCCCAGGCGTAATCCACTTCCACTTCTGCTCCACATCTGGCGCAAAATAATACACGAGCGCCAGCGCCACCGTGAGGAGCCCCGCACTGACCGGCCAGCGCAGAATATTCCAGAGGGTTTCAAAGACGGAGCCGAGGCCCACGAGAGAGGCCAGCCCGCGGCCGAGCTGGGGACCAAAGATCAGGAGCACCACGGCGAGCAGCAGAAAGAGCGACAGGCCCATCGTCAGCAGCAGGGCGATCCCGCGGACTTTCCACCAGGGGCGCCCTTCCTCCACATCATAGGCCTGGTTCAGGGCCGCCGTGACGGCCACCACCGCACTGGAGGAGGACCAGAGCGCAGCGAGAATCCCGAAGGACAGCAGCCCGCCTTTCTGCTCTGTGACGAGCTGCCGGATGTTGTCCTGGAGAAGCGTGACCGCTTCTCCCGGCAGGACCATGGCCAGTCCTCCTATGAGGCGCTCCATCAGGTTGGGAATGGGCAGAAAACCCAGCAATGCGGTCAAAAAGAGAAAAAACGGGAAGACGGCAAACAGCAGATAATAGGCGAGCTGCGCGGCCCAGCCGAGGCAATCGTCCTCCCGCACTTCCTTCATGACGCGGGTGGCGACTTCCTTGACGCTGAGGCCACCGAGAAAGCCGCTCTGAGTCGGTGGTGCGGCTGGCGAGGGTGTCGTCTGCGGTGGGTGCCCCGTGGTCCGTTCCCACACCTCCATCCTTGCCTGCCCCTCTCCCACTGTCGCGTGTCCCCGGTGGAACGCTTTGTAGCCCAGGAC
>JBJMPB010000437.1:0-6374 GCA_045803455.1 Gemmatimonadales bacterium
ATCACCCGGAGGCCGCCCTGGTAATCGCCGAGGTACAGGGTGTCACCGGCCACCCACACGTTGTGGCTCCCACCGTCCTTGGGCTCGTAATAGGCAACTTCTCGAGGGCGTTCCAGATTCGACACGTCCAGCACGTGGAGCCGGCCATAGGCCCGGCCCAGGCCCACGACCCCACCGCCTTCGGTCGGGCGTGGGGTCGCGGAAAAGACCTCGTCTCCCACAAAGACATACTTGCCCGCGCGCCAGGCGGTGTGGGTACCCCGGATGAACCCCGGTCCGCCCACCGCTTCCACCTCGCGATACAGCGCGTTCAGATCGTACTTGTATTGAGTCACCAGCTGCGGATTCTCCGGGCTTCCCTGCTTGATCCCGTTGCCCACGTCGAGGATGACCAGGCCTTCATTCCAGTAACTCAGGTACGCGAGGCCATCCTTCACGTCTATATCGTGGAGGAAGTTGCCGGCCTCGTCCGGGCGGGTTTGCCAGCGCGCTACCTGCTTCGGCTTGTAGGGATCGCGGATATCGATGACCCGGAGCGAGCCGGTGGCATCATCGGTCAGGTAGACGTGCCCCCGATAGATGAACGTGCTGTGTACTCCACCGGTGACCGTCTCAGTGAACTCGGCGATCGGTTTGGGATGCGCCGGGTTCTCGAACGAGAGAATCACAATGCCGTTCTTGCGGGTAGACGCACCCTCGCGGGTGAGCACGCCGTACTTCCCGTCCTCCGTCGTCATCACGTCGTTGATGGTGCGAGCGTCGACCACCACCGAATCCGTGATCGACGGGGACGCCGGGTTGGTTACATCGACGGCGTAGATCCGATCTCCAATGGTGCTGATGTAGCCGTGGCGGCCGTCGGGATGAAGCCAGAACTCGGCAGCCTGAAGCTTCAGCGGAAGCCTTCCCACCAGCGTCGCTGGCCGACGAGCGTCCCGGGGCCGTACCTGCACCGCGGCTTCGGCAACACGCCCGGCAAACCGGGCGGTCACCCGATAGCTGCCGGGAATGTCGGCCACGAAGATCCCGGCGTGATCGACTTGACCGTTGCCGGGGCTGAGCTCCCACTCAGGCATGATGTCGGACAACACCCGCCCCGCCTTGTCCCGGGCTCGGGAGGTAAATCGCACGACCTCACCGGTTCGCACTGTTGCCTTTTCCGGCTCGATCTGCAGCGACACGACCGGATTGGGAACCACCTCGATGGTCTGAGACCGATTGGCGTTTCCTGCTCGCGCCGTGATGGTGGCCCGTCCAGGGTGTCCCGCGGTAAGACGCCCGCTAGCCGCCACTGAGACCACCCGAGGGTTGTTGGATTTCCAGAGCACCTCGTCATAGCGCCGGTCGTTGTTGGCGGCGTATGGCGTGGCCTCGAGCGTGAGAGTTTGTCCTTCGTAAAGCCGGGAGACCTCACGGTCGAACGCGAGCTTGGCGGCCGGCTGCGGGAGAACAGTCACCCGGGCAAAACCGGCTGCCGGCGCGCCACCGGATTTGCGGCTGACCAGGGCGCTGACCGTCAGGGTCCCGGTGGATCCACCGGTGACGAGCCCGGTGGAGTCCACTTTTCCCTCGAAGTGGCCGCCCGATTGGAACCACCGCACCGTGATGTCGTGCATCGGGCGTCCGGCGGAGTCTCGCGCGGCGGCTTTGAGCCGTACGGTGTCGCCGACTTGCAGGGCAACCTCAGCCGGTTCCACGGTCACCGCCGCAATCACGGAATTGCCAGAGGGTGACCCGGTCGGCTGCTGCTGCAGCGAGGCGATCGTCGCCAGAAGAATGACCATGCGGTTCCTCGATGTAATCAGTGGAGGCGGAGCAGGACGGGAGAATGTAAGTTAAGAGTGGGAAAGACGGGAAGGACAGCAAAGGAGGAGTTACCGATGAGGGTGGAGTGGACGTCCTACGACTCACCCGTCGGATTACTGACCTTGGTGGAGTGCGAGGCGGGTCCGCTCGTCATCGAGTATCCCAACCGGGCGGTGACGATCAAATGGGCGGTCCGGCTCCGGGCGGCCGTGCCCGAGCTCCACATTGCCCAGGGCAGCTGCCGATTGACCAGCTCCTGGCTCAACAATTACTTCGCGGGAGCTCCCACCCCCGCGCCTTCCCTCGATCATCTGAAACACTGGTTCGATCTCTCGCCGGCACAGATGGCCGTGCTCCGAACCCTCCGCAAAATCCCCCTGGGCGAGACCCGATCGTACGACGACCTGGCGCGCATCACCCATCTTCACCCTCGCCAGATCGGATGGCTGGTTGCCGCCAACCACCTGGCCATTCTGGTTCCCTGCCACCGCGTGGTGGGGAAGGATGGGAGCCTGGTCGGCTACGGTGGCGGGCTCGCCAAGAAACGCTGGCTGCTCGACCACGAGCTGCGAGCTGCCGGAGTTGTGTTGCGCTAGTCATCTGCCAGAGTGACAAACTTTGCAGCAATCCGCTCGACTCTGGACCATTGGCTAGGTTGGACTCCATTGACAAAATCGTTCCCAAGCATGACCTTATGGCATGCAATACGCTGTGCCTCCCTTCCATTTCTGAGCAAGCTTTGGCCGCCGGATAATTGATCCGGGCGGCTTTTTTAGGGGTTTTTAACCCGGCCAATCCGGCTGGGGGTTCCCCGGGGCCTGAGGGCTCCCTTTTCAAGAGGTTGCAGCAATGGCGAAGGGTACGGTCAAGTGGTTCAATGATGCGAAGGGGTTCGGTTTCATAGCGCAGGATGGTGGCAAAGACGTGTTCGTCCACCACACGGCAATCATCGCCGATGGCTTCCGCTCGCTTTCCGAAGGAGACAACGTGGAATTCGAGGTGGTCGAGGGCCCCAAAGGGCTCCAGGCCTCGAACGTCCGCAAGGTCTGACTCCCCAGCGCCCTTCCCCTTGAGTCGTTAATTCAAGCCGAGCCCTCCGCCACTCGTGGCGGAGGCTTTCGGCGTCTCCAGTTCCCGCCCAACCGACCGATAATCCTGCTATCTCGTCCAGGGTCTTAGCGCATGGTCACGGCGCTGCGCGCGGTTGTGTTTGCAGGTCTCTTGTTCTTGCCATCCCAACGCAGCGCCACCGCCGTGCAGGCGAGCGGCGACACAGCCGCCCTCGAATTCCTGGGATTTCGCGCGGGCGCTCGTCTGGAGGAGCTGAATCTTCGGCTTCGGACCAGCAGCGGCTCGCTGCGCTGCCGACAATCCCGGGCCGATCGCCGGGTTTCGGAGTGCCGGGGAGCGCTGCCCAAGGAGAGAGGTGAGCCCCGGGTAGACGTCTGGGTGTCGGCGATCGACAGCCTGGCCGGAGTAATGACGTTGTCCGGAAAGGTGGATTCGGCGCAGTTGGGAAACTGGCAGGACACTCTTCAGGGCCGGTACGGCAAAGTGACGACACGGGTGCAGGGCACCCAGCGCATGCTGCAGTGGGTGCGCCGGGGTCGAATGATTCGGCTGACCTGGCGAGTGGAAGGCGGCACTCAAGTGGCATCGGTGAGTCTGGTGGACGGACGGGTGCTCGATAACTGGGGACGAACCAGCAGAATCGGCCGCCCCCAGCAGCCAGCACAGCCCGAGCCTCAACTCCAGAGTCGGACCAGATAGCTGCCCTCGGTGTCCTCCAGCAGGAAGTCCCGGACCACGCTACCCGATTCCTTGAGTGCGCGGAGCAGGCTTCGGATCCGGGTCCGAACCGGCGCGCCGCCCCCCGCCCGGCCACGCCCGGTAATCAGCCGGACCACGCCTCCCGGTCTGGCTCTCACCTGGGCGCGAAGAAAGCGTTCGGCATTGGTGACGGCCTCGAGGACGGGTTGACCGTGGAGGTCGAACGTCGCGTCGGGACTACGATCGGTCCAATCAGGCATGGTGCGAAACCTATGAAGAAAGTGCTGGCCGGATTGCTCGTCGTGGTGATGGGAGCGTGCCATCTCTCGCGCGAGCCCATTCGAATAGGGCTGGCCGGCTCGCTGAGCGATCCCGTAGGCATTCCCATGAAGCGCGCCGCCGAGCTGGCGGTGGAAGAGATCAACGCCAAGGGCGGCGTGCAGGGGCGGCCCCTGGAGCTGATCGAACGGGACGACTATGCCGACCCGGACTCGGCCGTCTTCGTGGCCAGCGATCTGTACGATGCCGGTGTGTCGGCCGTGATCGGCCACGTTTTTTCCGGAACCACACTCGCCGCGTCCCCGGTCTACAACGGCGGACCGGATCCCGTTGCAGCCATCTCGCCCTCCTCCAGCTCTCCCGAAATCTCGACCGCCGGCGATTACACCTTCCGCATCTGTCCCAGCGATCTGGCACACGGGATCGCGCTGGCACGCTGGATCTACGACTCGCTGGGACTGCAGCGCGGGGCCGTGTTGTACTTGAACGACCAATATGGTCGCGGCATCCGCCAGACGTTCGTGCGGGACTACATCCAGCGCGGCGGCCAGCTGATCGCCATCGATCCCTATCTGGGCGACGCGCCCGACGTCGGGCCCTACCTCGATCGAATGGCAAAGACAGGCCGAGTCCAGTTTCTGGTCGTGGCGGGTAACCGGGCGGAAGCCGAAGCGGTTCTGAGACAGGCGAGAAGCCGCGGACTGCAGATGCCGGTGCTCGGCGGTGACGGTCTGGAGGGAATCGAGGAAGCGGGAGCAATCGCCGACGGGGTTTACCTGTCCTCGTCCTATTTGCCGACCCTGGAGACGGTGCCGAACCGCGCGTTTCTCCAGGCTTACCGTAAGAAGTTTCCCAAGGCGGGCCTGCCCAATCAGCCGGCTGCCGCCACCTATGATGCGGTCTATCTGCTGCGAGATGTTTTTGCCCGGGCGGGATCAAAGCGCGCGGATGTGCGGCGGGTACTCGCCCAAATCGGCACCACACTGCCCGCGTTCAAGGGCGTGACCGGAAAAGTGGCCTTCGACATGCGCGGAGACGTACCCAACCAGGCGGTGTACATCGGTGTGGTGCGGGACGGCGAGGTGCGCCTGGCGAGTCATCAATGAGAGTACTCCGAAGCCTCCGCAGCCGGGTGGTCGGAGGGATGGCCATACTCCTGGCGCTGGTGTTTGGGCTCGCGCTGCTGGGAGTCAACTCCATTGATGCCCTGGACCGGTCAGTGGACAAGGAGCTGTCCCTGCTACTGGAAAGCACCGACCTGAGCAACGGGTTGATCGCCTCGCTCAGCTCCGAGGTGCGGGCGGCCGAGCAGTATCTGGTGGTGCCCTCCGAGGCGTCCCGGAAACGCTTTCTGGACGAAGGTGATTCAGCCTACGTCTATCACCGACGCTACCGGATCCTCGGTGCGCTGACCACGTCCGATCGCTACATCGTCAACAAGATTGCCGCCAATCAGGCCCAGCTAGAGGTCGACTATGCCCGGGCGCATGCTCTGGCAGACCTGGGGCGGACCGATGAGGCCCGGCGCGAGGCGGATCATGCCCGGGCCCCGGCAGACACACTTCTGGGCGACGTGCGCGCTCTCGCATTGGCCCAGACCAACCGCTCCATGGTCCGAGCCACGGAGCTCCGGCGCAATGCTAGCCACCGCCGGCTGATGCTGTGGGGCCTGCTGTTCGTTTCGCTGGTACTCGGTTCCGCCACCGCCGTTCTGACCGTCCGGTGGGTCGACTTGCCACTGCGCCGTCTGATCGGAGCCACCGACCGATTCGGTGCTGGGGATCTACGTCGGGTGCAGCTAGGGCAAATGCCCACCGAGCTGGAGCAGCTGGCCCGAGCGATGGACAGCATGGCGGCGCGGCTCCGCGGCGTCGTCGTCTCGGTCGTGAACGAAGCCAGTCAGATCGGCAACAGCGCTACCGACTTCTCCGCCATGAGCGAGGAATTGGCCGCCAGCAGTGGAGAGATCTCCACCGCCATGGTCCGAATCGCCACCAGCGCCGAACAGCAGGTAAGAGGGATGGAGAAGGCCGACGCCCTGCTCCTGAGCCTGCGTCAGATTGCCGAAACCAATGCCGCGGCGGCGTCGCGAGTGGTGGAGCTGGGTGGGCGTATTCGGCAGCTGGCGGCCCGGCACAAGGGCGACGTGGCCGCGGCCGGGCAGACGTTGCTGGACATCCAGCAAATCGTTGCCACCTCGGCCCAGCAAGTTCAGGAGCTCACCCGTCTGTCCGAGCCGATCACTGCTTTCATCGACCTGATTCGCCAGATTTCATCCCAGACCAACCTGCTGGCGCTCAATGCGGCGATCGAAGCCGCCCGGGCTGGTGAGCACGGGCGGGGCTTCGCCGTAGTAGCAGAGGAGGTCAGGCGACTGGCAGATTCCAGCTCCAGCGCAGCTGAAGAGGTAGCCAAAACCGTTCAGTTTATCAGAAAGCAGGTCCGCGAAGTGGCCGGCACGATGGACGTCGGCTCGGCGCGGGTTCAGGGCATCGAGGTCGTCGCCACTGCAGCCGCTC
>JBJMPB010000460.1:0-4089 GCA_045803455.1 Gemmatimonadales bacterium
GTAAACGGTTGGGATCCGGCAACCATCGCGTTGCTTTCGCTCCTGACCCAAACAGGCCGCGGGCCTAAACGGGGCGGCCTGTTCGCCCTGTGGCTCACCCTCAGGGTGGCCCAGGATGTTCTGGTGGATGGCGCTTCCCAGGAACGGGCTCAACGCCGCCGGGTTCAGGCTCTGGAACGAAGACTCTCGAGCTTAGCGATGCCGTCGCCGTTGCGGCGAGCACTGGCGACAGCGGTAGGCCAGCTCCGGGATCTCCGACCAGAAACCATTCCCCAGATCCTCAGCCAACTGGTTGCGCCGGCGCGGGAGACGGAGGGCAGCGAGGCAGCGGAGGCTCTTACCCTGGCCGTGCGCCAGGCCAAGCATCAGATCAGAGGCGAGATCTGATCATGCCCCGACCCTCGAAACGCGGCGGCCGCGGCTCAGATTCAATGCTGGAAGAGCTGGTAAGCCAGATCGATCAACATTCGAGCCAGAGCCTCGCGGCCGACACTGTCCCCACCGGCTTTCCTTCGCTCGATAAAGTGTTGGCTGGAGGACTGCGGCAGAAGGACCTCATCGTTCTGGCCGGCGATGTCGGCAGCGGGAAGTCGGCGCTGGCTCTGGAAATCGGGATCCGGGCCGCGGCGGCGCAAATACCCACGTTGTACCTGTCCGGTGAGATGAGTCCCGATCGCGTACTCGAGCGGGCTCTGGCAATCCAAGGCCGCACCAGTATCGATGATTTACGGCAGGGGCGTCTGGATGATTCAGCCCGGGCGGCAGTCGGGGCTGCTGCCCTGCGGCTGCGGAACGCTCCGCTTCTGGTACGGCCGCTGCTCGGCTCCAGCTTCGATGAAGTGCGATTGGCCGTCGATATCGTTCCGCGGCGTCGTCTGCTGATCGTGGATTCGCTTCAGCTCACTACGCCGCCCCGATCGGCCGGCCGGCTTCAGGAACGGGTGGCGCTCGCGGTTCGAGCCTTGAAGGCACTCGCGGTAGAATGGAATCTGGCGGTACTGGTCACGGCTCAGCTCCCGGGACACCGGGCCGGCCGTCCCGATCCCCGGCCTGCCCTAGACGACTTGGGCGGCTTCGGTGCCGTCAAACAGAATGCTGATGTCGTGCTGATGATTTATCGGGAAGAGATGTACCGCCCGGGCCAGGGCGTGGAGGGCGCCGCGGAGCTCATCGTCGGCAAGAACCGCAATGGGCCGACGGGCTTTGTGGATCTCTACTTCTATCCGCGGTGGCTGCGGTTCGTTGACATGCTCGACCCTGATTGATTCCGAGGGGGACTTCTAGCTTCGCGGCTTCTTGGTGCCGGCGCTATCCGCTTTTGGCCCCGCGGTCGAGTCCTTCTCCAGAGCGGCCCCGGTCAGCTGAACCATCGTGCCTGAACGGTCGTTAGCCCGCCAGATCCTCACCCACAGCGGTGGGCCATCGTGCTCCGCGTACAGCGCGGTAACCCCGTCATTCCCCTTGATGTCGCTTACCAGCCGCCACTTTCCGTGACTGAGCAGGTTGCGATAGTAGTTGGCGACCTGGCTGTCTTGGGCCGGCGTGTGAATGGTGAGCTGCAAGGCCCCCGCCCCGCCAACTTGGGAGACCAGCTCCGGATTGGGCGGCAGAGGCAGGGTGGAAAACGCATCTCCGAAGGCAGGAGGTTTCGGATTGCGGGGTTCGGAGCCGCAGGCCAGCAGCACTACGCCGGCGGCCGCAAGAATCAGTCGTGTTCTGGGCATAGAGAGGTGACACTAGCAGAGTGAATTCGTTGCCGCAAGCGGGTGCGCCGCTTATGTTTCCCTAGCCGCACCGCTTTCCGCAATCTCCCATCCGCCGTTTCAAGGAGTTCGGCTCATGGCCGGCCATAGCAAGTGGAAGCAGATCAAACGGAAAAAGGCGATCACCGACGCCAAGCGGGCTTCGTCCTGGACCAAGGTGATCCGGGAGATCACGGTGGCTGCCCGCAGCGGCGGAGGCGATCCGGGCGGTAATCCTCGGCTGCGGACAGCGATCGATGCGGCCAAGGCGGTCAACATGCCGGGGGAAAACATCGACCGCGCCATCAAGAAAGGCACCGGCGAGCTGGAGGGGAGCGTTTACGAAGAGCTGACCTATGAAGGATATGGCCCGGGAGGAGCGGCCATTTTTATCGAGGCCACCACCGACAACCCCAACCGCACAGTCGCCGAAATCCGTCACGCCTTCAGCCGGAACGGTGGAAATCTGGGTGCCTCCAATTCGGTGGCCTGGATGTTCGACCGCAAGGGCCAGATCTATCTCGACGCTGCGCGCCACGATGAGGACGGTGCCCTCGAGGCCGCGCTGGAGAGTGGCGCTGAAGACTTCGTCCACGAAGGCGACCAGTACATCGTGACCACCACTCCCTCACAGTTCCACGCGGTTCAGGATGCCCTGCGCAGCCGCGGGTTCACCATTGATTCGGCCGAGCTCGCAATGGTCCCCCGCAACACGGTTCGGGTGGAGGGGGCCGACGCCGACCGCATTGTACGGCTCATGGATGTGCTCGAAGAGCTGGATGACGTCTCCAAGGTTTTCTCCAACTTCGATATCGACGCAGCTCAGCTGGCCGAGGCGGAAGCCTGAGGGCACCCCGGTGAGGGTGCTCGGCATCGATCCAGGAACCGCGGTGCTGGGGTATGGGGTGGTCGAAGACGGATCGAGCCGGCATCCCGTGCTGATCGAGTGCGGGACGCTGACCGCCCCATCTCGAGCCCCGCTTCCAGTCCGCCTTCGGGTGCTCTATGAGGGCGTGAGTGAGCTGCTCAGCCGCCACACTCCTGCAGCGTTGGCCGTCGAAAGCGCCTTTTACGGGCGCAACGTTCGCACCGCGGTGGTATTGAGTCATGCGCGGGGAGTGATCCTGCTGGCCGGCGAGCTCGCAGGGGTGGACCTTGCGGAGTACTCTCCGGCCTCGGTGAAGAAAGCCATTGTAGGACGAGGCGCAGCCCTGAAGCCTCAGGTGGGCTACATGGTGGCGCAGCTCCTCCGGCTCAGCGCCCCGCCTTCGCCGGAAGATGCTGCCGATGCCGTCGCCGTGGCTCTTACCCACCTCATGATCGCCACCCGGCGTGCCGTGTTCGCCCGGCAGGTAGCGAGCCGTCTGTGATCGCCACGTTGACCGGACTCGTGGCCGAGCGCGATGGCGAATCGCTCGTGGTCCAAACCGACGGTGGTGTCGGTTATGCCGTGAACGTGCCGGTCGGCGTCGCCCAGCGCCTGCCATCCCGGGGGGTTCGCGTGAGTCTCTTCACCGAACTGGTGGTGAAGGAAGACGGCTGGTCGCTGTACGGCTTCGATACGTCGGTGGAGCGGCTGGTATTCCGTCACCTTTTGAGTGCCAGCGGGTTCGGGCCCAAGCTCGCCCTGGCCCTCCTGTCGGCGCTCGGTCCCGAACGCACGGTTCGAAGCATTCAGGCTCGGGATCTATCCACACTCAGCTCGGTGAGCGGCATCGGCCGCAAGAAGGCGGAACGGTTGGTGCTCGAGCTCCAAGATCGATTCAGCGACCTGGTGGTCGAAGCCAGACTCCCCCGGGTTGAAGGGTCGGAGGATGCCGTTCGGGCACTGGTGGGGCTCGGCTACGGCATGGCGGCAGCCGATGACGCGGTGCGCGCGGCGCTGGCCGAAGGGGCGCCAAGGGAAACGCCATTGCTGATCCGTCGGGCACTGCAGCAACTCACTCCTTCTCGTGGAGGCGTATAGACCATGGTGACTCCGGCCACGACGGCCGAATGGATCTGCACCCGCTGCGGTGCTACCAATCGGAAGCTCGTTCCGCTCCGCACAACCCAGACTGCGGATCGATGCGTCACCTGTCACGCCGAACACGTGGTGGAGCTCGACAGCCGTCCAGTTCGTTGGCGGGCGCGCTTGGAGGACTGAAGGGTTTCCAGCCGCCGGCTTACCGCTCAGCGCTTACCGCTTACGTTTCCTTGCCATGACCAGACTCCAGATAACCACGCCCGAAGCGATCCCCGAGGAAAGCAGCGCTGACGCGGCGCTGAGGCCCTCACGGCTGGATGAGTTCGTCGGTCAGAGCCAGGTGACGGCCTCGCTCCAGATTGCCATCGACGCCGCGAAGAA
>JBJMPB010000478.1:0-6034 GCA_045803455.1 Gemmatimonadales bacterium
CTCCAACCCTCGCACCATCAGCCGATAGCCGGCGTTGCTGGAGAGTCGCACCGTGGTAACTGCCTCTATCAGGAGCTCTGTCTGGCTGGTATGGCGGGGCGGTGTGACGCTGGAGATCGATCCCTGCGGATCTACGTGGGCCACCAGAGTAACGCTACCAACCGCTGACGCGAGTCCTACCTGAGCGGCCGCAGGAACGGACCCGAGACACAGAAGCCCGATACTGAGCACTGCCAGGATTCCGGCACCCCGGGTCCGTGGTACTGTTCTCTCTCCTGATCCTGCGCGATAACGCATTGAGGCCCTAATCCTTAGCGCGTAGCGCCAAACTCGGAACGTCGGTGGCGCGGCCCAGTGCCCTCGAACGTACTCTCCAAAACGGGATGCGGTTAGGGCTATCGGTCCACGCAACCCTTTCTAAAGGCCGAGTATCTACAAGGAGTACGGCCTCTGGGACTCAGCGAAACGTGCTGGCCCTGAACGCGTAGGGAAATACTGGTTGTGCCTGACCGCGTCGCGCGGCCGGGTCCAGAGGGTGAGGCTGAGCATGCATGTGACCCGCCGGCGATTCATGCTTGGAACAGCGGGAGCCTTCGTCAGCGCTGCGCAGGCCCGGGCTGCCTGGCCAGTCCAAGCTATGATCTCGCCGGACAAGGCCGGTCCTGGTTGGGAGCCCAACGCCGCCCTCCTGCGTCAGCTCCCTCGATTGCTCGAACTGGCTTCGGTGCCGGGCTTAGGACTCGGAGTTGTGGAGGGGCCCCGAGTTTGGACCCGAGGCTTCGGCCGGGCAGTAGAGGATCCGGCCCAGCCCGCCTCCCCCGATACAGTCTTTGAAGCCGCTTCCCTGGGAAAACCGATTTTTGCGTATGCGGTTCTCCGCTTGGTAGACGCCAAGCTTCTCGATCTGGATAAACCGCTGTACGACTATCTGCCGGTACCGGAAGCGAGCAGCGCCCGGATGAGACGGGTAACTGTGCGGCAGGTGCTCAGCCACACGACCGGGCTTCCGAACTGGCGCCAGCTTGCCGGCCCGCTCGAGCCGGCGGAAGAACCGGGGAAGAAATTCAGCTACTCCGGAGAAGCCTATTTCTATCTGCAGCGCGTGGTCGAGGCCGTTACCGGCAAGCCGTTCTCCCGAGTGATGCAGGAGCAGGTTTTCAAACCCTTCGGCATGAAACAGAGCAGCTACGTGTGGCTTCCGGAATTCGAGAGCCGCATGGCGGCGGGGTATGACGGACAGGAGAACCGGCTCGACGTTCAGGCGGCCATCGGCCGGCGGACGCTGGCCATTGCCCAGCAGTGGAGCATTCCGCTGATCGACTGGCGCTACCAGGAATCAGCCAAGGCAATTCCGCTGGTGAACCCGCAGTGGCCGGTGCTGCCGCTCTACATGGTGCCGAACGCGGCCACCTCGCTGCTCACCACCGTGAGCGATTACACCCGCTTCCTGAGCCGCGTGGTTGCCACAGACGGGCGCCCCGCGCTCGCGCTCTCTCCTGAGATCCGGCGGGCCATGGCCAGGCCGGAGGT
Source organism: Gemmatimonadales bacterium (assembly GCA_045803455.1). GTDB lineage: Bacteria > Gemmatimonadota > Gemmatimonadetes > Gemmatimonadales > GWC2-71-9 > CAVVWJ01. The sequence goes on from JBJMPB010000478.1 coordinate 1,531, forward strand.
ACGGCTCAACAGCGCCTTGTCCTGGGGTCTCGGCTGGGGAATACAGCGAGACGAGCACGGCGAAGTGTTGTGGCACTGGGGAGCCAACAACTCCTTCCGCAACTTCGTCATTGCGGACCCGCCCAATGGGCAAGCGATCGTAGTGTTCACCAACAGCGAGAACGGCCCCCGGCTCTACGAGCGGGTGATTCTCGCGGTCACCGGCCACGACCATCCCGCTTTTCTCTGGATTTAGCAGCGCTCGAACTTCCCGTACTTCCAGCGTCACCCGTCCTCCACTACTTATAGCGCTCGGACTCCTCAAGAGGGATCTGCGTGCGATCCAGAATGGCCTGGAAGATCGCGTTTGCGTTCTTTGCGGTGTACGTGTGCTGGGGCATGACCTATCTGGCAATGCGGGTAGCGGTAGAGACTATCCCGCCGCACTTGTTATCCGGCAGCAGGTTCGTGTTCGCCGGCCTGGTGCTCTATGCCTGGGCGAGAAGCCGGGGAGAGTCGGCACCCACAGCGGCGCAGTGGAGAGCGGCCCTAGTGGTCGGAGGGTTTCTGCTGCTGGGAGGGAATGCCAGCGTTGCCTGGGCGGAACAGCGGGTGCCATCGGGTCTGGCGGCGGTATTGATCGCGGTTGCACCGATCTGGATGGTTGGTCTGGAGTGGGCCAGAGGCGGCTCGCGCCCCAGCAAGCAGGTGATTGCCGGACTATTGCTCGGCCTCTTGGGCGTTGGCCTGCTGGTGTCGTCCCGCGCCAACTCTGCGACGCGGGTTGATCTCGTGGGCGCGATGATTCTGGTGTTGGCCTCCGGATCCTGGGCCTGGGGCTCGGTTTGGTCCAAGACGGCCCCGCTGCCCAAGTCTCCCTTTCTGGCGACCAGCATGGAGATGATCGGGGGCGGCCTGCTCCTGTTGCTGACCGCAGGCATCGCCGGGCAATTTCATGCCTTCGAGCCGAGCCGGGTGACTCTAGTGGCCGCACTCTCGTGGTGGTACCTGGTGATATTCGGCTCGCTGGTGGGATTTACCGCTTACATCTGGCTACTGGGAGTCACATCCATCGCCAAGGCCGGCACCTACGCCTATGTCAATCCGATTGTCGCCGTCTTCCTGGGCTGGGCCATCCTGCATGAGACGGTCACTATGCGCATGTTGCTGGCGGCCGCGGTGATCCTGCTCGGAGTGGCCCTGGTCAACGTCGACTGGACTACCAGTCCCGTGCTCGCGAGCCGGTTCCGAGCGAGGGACTGCCCTGGTGACTGCTGAGCTGCTCTCGCTCGACTGTCTCCAGTAGCTGCCGAGCCTGTTCGGCCGTCAATTCCTCGGCCGATTCGCCTTCACCCGCCCCGTATCCGCCTCCTGCCATGGCACCGGCCGCGGCTTCCGGATTACCCTCGTACCCCGGGACATTCATGTTGCCCCGGCCATAGTCGGCGGAGCGTCCTCGGCCGGACGAGCCTCCCGACTCCCGGTCCTCCCCCCTACGCCGGAGGGCCAGCTCGAGGTTCCACTTGGCTGCGGAATCGTGAGGCTCGAGACGGAGCGCCTCCTGATAGGCGGTGATCGCATCGGTCAGGAACTGACCTTTCTCCGGAGCATCTTCGGCCGCGCGCACATACGCGTTTCCCAGGTTGTAGTAGCTGGCCTGACGGAGATGGGGCACGGCAGTGGCCTCGCGAAAGCTCCTGGCCGCCTCCTCGTAGCGGCGCATCCGGTAGAGTGCATTGCCTACCGAGTAGTGCAGTGCCGGGTCTCCCGTCCGCTCCAGGGCCAAGTGAAAGGCGTCATAGGCCTGGCGATACCGGCCTGCGTCGTACGAGCTCTCTCCCCGCCGGATCTCCCGCAGGACCGGGCTGCAGCCCGCGAGCAGGATCACCGCGAACACCCGGAGCGCTGATGGACTCATGGCTCAGTTCGCGGCGCCCGGGCGCCGGTTAGTGGGAGCAGAACCAGCAGGCCTATCGCGAAGCCGAGCGGCCACTGGAAACGATCCACCCGCTCCATCGCGTCGGCCGTAGTGATGGCCCGGCGGTCCAGGCGGGACAGGGTCTGGGCGAGATCGCGAGCGACCGCCGGGGACCAGTGATAATAGCTGCCGCCGGTCTCCCGAGCTGCTCGCCGGAGATCCCCCTCTTCCAGACGGGACAACACGATTCTTCCGATGTTGTCGCGATGCCACTTCTCCGGTGCTTCACTGCTGTCGGCCGGAACCGGCGCTCCCTGCGCGGTCCCCACTCCGACCGCGAGCACAGGGATGCGAGCCTGGCGCAGCCGGTTCAGCACAGGCCCGATGTCGCCGGTGCCGCTCTCCCCATCCGAGGCCAGGAGCACGGTCTGATAGCCCCGCTCACCGTCATGCTCGAAGGCGGTAGTTGCGGCCATGAGCGCGTTCGAGAGATCGGTGGCCGGATCACCGAGATCGTCGGTGCTTGCCGCGTCGAGGAAGCGTTGAAAGGCTGCGTAGTTGCCAGTGAGCGGAAGTTGGAGAAATGCGCTCCCGCCGAAGACCACGAGGCCGACTCGCTGGCCCGGAGTGGCTCGGAGCAGGTCGCGGATCAGCTGCTTGGCAACCGCCAGGCGGCTTTGCTCTACATCAGCCGCATTCATGGATCGGGAGAGATCGAGCACAACCAGCAGGTCGCGGCCGGTCCGGCCCATGGCACTCGGGCGTTCACCGAACTGTGGCCGAGCCAGTGTCAGGAGAATCAACAGCACGGCGGCAAGTGTCAGAACATCCCGGACGATCCGTTGCCGCCGAGCGGGAACCCGGGAGGTCTGTTGCAGGAGGGGCTCGTCGCCAAAGCGATGCAGCCGTTGCATCCGGTCTCGCTCCTGCCTGATCAGGGCATATCCAACCATTGGGCCGATCACTGCCAGGGCCAGCAGGTACACAGGTGCCCCGAAGCTGAGCGAGCTCATGGCAAGCTCCGCAGCCAGATTGCGCGCAGGTTCAACTCCAGCAGGAACAGAAGGAGCGCAGGGAGCAGAAAGAAAGGATAGAGCTCGCGGAAATCCCGAATTTCGGCGACATGAACTTCGGACCGCTCCAGCCGGTCGATCTCACTCATGATGCCCTGGAGCGCCTCGGGATCAGTCGCCCGATAGTAGCGGCCGCCGGTGCGTTCAGCCATGCGTTGCAGCGCGGCCTCGTCCCGGCCGGTGAGCCGGGGCATTGTACTGCCGACCCGCCACACACCGTTGAGGGCCACGCTGCTGGTGTCCCGGGTACTAAGTCCGATGGCTTGAATTCGGACGCCTAGCGAGCGGGCGGCCTCGGCGGCCAGCAGCGGAGTGGGCTTGCCGGTGTTGTTCGCCCCATCAGTGATCAGCACGATGGTACTCGCCTTTACCGGCAGATCCTTGAGCTGGTTCAATCCCAGCGCGAGGGCTGTCCCGATGGCGGTTCCGTCCGGCAGCAGGCCGATGTCCACTCGCTTCATCGTGGCTTGAAGCAGCTGGAGGTCCGGGGTTAGTGGCGCCTGGAGAAATGCCCTGCCGGCAAACAGCACCAGCCCCACCAGATCTCCGTGCCGGCGCTGGATGAAGTCGCTCACCACCCGGCGGGCTACGGTCAGGCGATTACCGGGCTGAAAATCTCCGGCTTTCATGCTGCTCGAGATATCGAGCGCCAGCACGATGTTCCGCGAGCGGAGCCGGATCTCCCGCAGGTCACGGGGAGCCTGAGGTCGGGCCAGTGCAACGATAGCGAGGGTAAGCCCCAGGAGCCGCAGCACTGGGAGCCACCGGCTCACTCGCGCCTTGAGACCCATCTGTGCTCCACTGAGAAACTGGAGATCGGGCAGGGCGAGACGGCCCCCCGGAGGGCGATGGCGCCGAGCCCACGAGAGCAGGGCCAGCGCAACCGGCAGCGCCAGCAGTCCCAGCAGCCAGGGGTCAGCGAATCGCATCGCTGAGCTCAGCGCTGGGGGACTGGTGCCAGGCTTCCAACAAGGCTCGGCTGCGCAGCAGGAAATCACGGGCCTGGATGGGCTCGGGTCTGATTCTCGCGAACTTCACCCGGTCGGCTTCGTCGAAGATCTGCTGCAGCCGCTGCCGCAGATCCGTCTGTGTCAGGTGAGGCGGTAAGGTCCAGAGCACCTCGGCAGAGGTGCGCTCCCTGGCCGGCACGTCCTCCGCAGCCTCGAGATAGTCCCGAAGAGTGTCCGTGACGGCAGCGTAGTGCCGCGCGGGGAATCCATGGGCGGGCCAATTCTCCCGCTCGATCCCCTGCAGCTGCTGGACGGCAATCTCATACGGGTTCTGCGCCGCCTCCTCCGGCGGAGCAGGCACTTTCACTTGGTCCGAGTGTGCCCCTGCCTTTCGTCTTCTGCGATAGAACGCAAACAGCCCACCGAGCAGGATGAGCCCGGCTATGAATGGCCACACCGGTAGCCCGGGGGTACGCTCCAGACTGGCGATATCCTTGAGCGACGGATTTCCCGCGGGTAACAGCGGGACGATGTCGACAAAGGCCGAATCGCTCACCAGAGTGGCGCGCTGAACTCCCTTGACG
>JBJMPB010000519.1:0-2506 GCA_045803455.1 Gemmatimonadales bacterium
TGAGGCAAGTACAGCTCAGCTACAGCAACCGGCTAGAGCCCGGCGCCGGCCATCTGGACTGGTCGGGTCTGCTCAACACCATCTGGGCAGCGGGTTACACCGAAGAGCAGGCCTTCGAATGTCGACTGTCAGGACCAGCGGATGAGGTGCTGCCCGTTGCCGTGACTGGGCTGCGGCAGTTGGCATGGGCCTGATCGCGGAGGTAACGCCCGCCGACGTGGAGCGCCTTCTTCGTCAGGCCGCCACCGTGCTGATCTCGAACTGGCGAGGGCATTCCACGGTTCCGTCAGGAGGTCTGTACCCGCACCAGTGGAGCTGGGACTCGGCGTTCATCGGGCTCGGGCTGCAGCACCTGTCTCCGCGGCGGGGTGCTCAGGAACTGCTCAGTCTGCTCGGTGGCCAGTGGGGCGACGGGCGGATCCCCCACATCGTGTTCAATCCCGCTGTGCCCGACGAGGCGTACTTTCCGGGTCCCTCGTTCTGGCAGTCGTCGAATCACACCTTGCATCCACCCGTCGCCACCTCCGGCATCATCCAGCCGCCGGTGCACGCCCGGGCTGCCGCCGCGCTCACCCGACACCTGGCGGATGGCGCGCCGTCCTTCGTGCAGCGGATCTATCCGCTGCTGGTCGCCCAGAACGCCTACCTACGGGAGCGGCGCGCCGTCGGGCCGCACGGCCTGGCCGCGGTCGTGCACCCGTGGGAAACCGGGCTGGACAACTCGCCCACCTGGGATGGACCGCTGCACGCGGTGCCGGCCGACCTCGGGCTGTTCGACATCTACACCCGCCGCGATCTCGCCCACGCGGGTGCGGGGGAGCGTCCCACCGACGAGGACTACGCCCGCTACATCCGGCTGGCCCTCGCCTACCGCGACCACGGCTATGACGACGACTGGGTCCGCGGGGAGGGCGAGTTCCTGGTGGTCGACCCGGCATTCAACGCTCTCTGGGCCTCATCCGAGCTTGCGCTGGCCGAACTGGCCGAACACATTGGCGCCGACCCGACCCCGCACCGCCGCGAGGGTGCGCGTATCACCGAGGCGATAGTCGGCGGGCTGTGGAGCGAGCGACAAGGGCTCTTCGTGGCCCGAGATGCCCGCACCGGGCAGATGCTCGGTGAGCGGAGCGTCGCCGGGCTGCTGCCGTTGCTGCTGCCCGGGCTGCCCGAACCCCTCGTCAACGCACTCATCTCGACCCTGACCGGTGAGGCCTTCAGAGCTCAGGACAAGGCGATTCAGGGAGTGCCGAGCTTCGACCTGACCGATCCCCGGTACGACGGCCAACGCTACTGGCGGGGTCCGACCTGGCTGAACACGACATGGCTGGTCGCCCAAGGACTTCGGACGCACGGCCGCGATGAGCTCGCCACGAAGCTGACCCACGACATGATCTCGCTCACCGATCGCGCAGGGCTCCGTGAGTACTTCGACCCCGCAACCGGTTCCGGACACGGCACCGACGACTTCAGCTGGTCGGCCGCTCTGGTGATCGACTCCATTGTCAACAGCCTGGACGAGTGACTGACCTCGGCCAGAGGTGACTTCAAACTGCAGGCAATAAGAGAACTGTCCCAGGAACATCGTTCCTGGGACAGTCCATCGTGCTGCGCGGGCCCTGGCTGGCCCCGCCGACTACTCGTTGACGTACAGCGGGTAGGTGTACTGGGCGAAGGTGGAGCCCATGTTGATGTGTCGGAGCCCGACGTAGTCCCACGTCGAGGTGCCGAGGTCGCGGCAGCTGTTGAAGGCGCTGTTGGTGACGTACATGTGATAGTCCGGGCTCGTCCACTTCACGCGGTTGTTCGGGGTGTGTGCGTAGAAGTACACGTGGCGGTTAGTCGTGTTGAGGACGTACCGGTCGCCGCCGGGTTCGATGTTCCACCAGCCTTTGGTGGCCCAACCCCCGTAGTTGTCACAGCTGCCGGAGTAGTCCCGGTACATGATGGCCACGCTGACCGTTTGGCTGTAGTAGTTGTGGAAATGGAGCTGGAACGAGTTTGAACTCTGGGCAGACACGGCCTGAGTCAAGGGCGCCCGCGAACCTTCGACCGACGTCTGCGCGTTGGCGGGAACCGCGAGAATGGTCAGAACCACGCTGAGGAAACCCAGCAGCGCTCCCTGGAGGAGCTTTCGGGTCCGGCCGCTCCCGAGCCGGCGGCGGCCAGCTGACGAGGCAGTGCGAGCCCTTAGCGCGACCGCTGCGGAGGGCAGGCTCTTCAGCCGAGCTCGGAGGGGCGTGGAACCGTTCATGGCAACTCCTAGGGTGAGAAGGGATGCTTCGACGCTAGGACCTCAGCCCGGGTTCCAGATGTTATGAAGATGACACAGCAATAGTGCCCGAACAGACAGACGAAGGGCGCTGCTAGACCGAGCGAGTGAATTCCGGTCGCTGGCACCTCTGCAGCGTCCCGCGATGGCCTCTGGGCTGGCTATTCGCTCACGCGCCTTTACGGTGAATTGGTGGGCGGATGCTCTTGCTTCGCTCCCCGGAAAGGCGATTCATGT
>JBJMPB010000545.1:0-5616 GCA_045803455.1 Gemmatimonadales bacterium
GGGGCAAACGCTGAGTTGGCTCATTAACATGAGACGAGAAGCCGACCGCGCGCCTGGCCTGAGCAACATCGGCCAAGGCCACAAGGTCGTGCCGCACACGACGAAGAGTTGCCGCCAAGGACTTCGGGCGCAAGCCCGTCGTGATCATTCGCCTCGCCGCTCTTGAGCCGGACTGACAGCCACGGCACCCCAGCCGCTATGAAGCCAGCGCCGGTAGTCGTCCGGGGCCGGATCAGCAACGCACGGGAACTTGAGCGGGCGGCCCGCGAGGGTGAACCGATCGCGGTTCGTCCCAAGCTCTTCCGGTCAGAACAACTGCGCCGCAGCCGCATGATCCCGACCACAGGTATGGATCGCCCGGAACCGCGATCCGCACGATCCGCCCAGCATCGATGACAAACTCAATCGACGCCGATCCGCTTGAGCCCAGCGATCACAAGCCCGAACCCAAGTGCATTCAGGATCACGGGCGTTGTGAAGGGTATGCTGAGCGTGGTCCTGGGCATGCTCAAAGCGAACCGCGTCTCGTGTAGCAAGCGTATGCGATCAAGTCTTCGGCCTGAATGTCACGTTCGATCAAGTCTACGCCCAGGACATTTGTTACGCTCTCGTGACTTACAGCATGAAGGGGAGGGCAAAGTGTGGCATCTCATCTGGACCATCATCATTGGGTTCGTCGCAGGCGTCATCGCGAAGTGGATCCATTCAGGGCCGAACGAGCCGTCCGGCTTTGTGATGACGGCCCTCCTCGGCATCGTTGGTGCCTTTGTCGCGACGTATCTCGGTCAGCTCGTCGGCTGGTATGGTCCCAATGATGGCGCCGGATTTATCGCGTCGATTGTTGGAGCAATCATCGTGCTCGCGATCTGGAGCATGATTGCTCGGCGCCGCACGACCGCCAGCCTGTGAGCGCGCGCGGTCTGGGTGCGAACGGGTCGTGCGTGTGCGCGGTTTTCAAGCTTCGTGGGCCTCCATGAGGCTGCACACGAGGGCCGTAATCTCGCTCCGCGCCGCCTCTGGTCGTGAACCTGACCCCGGGCGCCGCACCGGCCGCGGTCGGCGTGTCCGTCGTGATCAAGGGGGTTTGTATGACCGTGTCCCGCTGCGCCCTGTTCATCGCCTTCGGGCTGAGGCCGCGGCGTTCCGGCGAGAGTGTTTCGTCTGGCTCGTGCGTTCACGTTAGCTGGACGGAGTAAGGAGACGGAACATGAGCATCTTCAGTTTCAGTTCAATCATAACGAAGATCTTCCCCCATGGGTCCTCGTCATCAGGCCATTCCTCGGCCGGAGGATCGGGCCAGCAGGTGGCAAGCGCGGGCGGTCAGACCGTTGATGGGGAAGCGGTGCTGAGCGGCAGGGAGGCGAACGCCGGCCAGAAGCTCGACTTGGACAACGTGATCGGCAGCGTAACCGGATCGGGCCAGGGCTCGTCCAGTTCCACCTCGCCGATGGCCAAGGCGCTCTTGCTGCTTCTCGCGGCCAAAGCGGCGTCCAGCCCCATGAGCGACTCTTCGGGGCAGCCACAGCGGGACGGCTCCGCAGCCATCCGGGGCACCCGGCAGCGAGCCTGGAGCCATCCAAAGCGGGATCCTCAAAGGCTTGCCCAGTCTCGAGTCTCTGATGGGGCGGTTTCGGCGCGGCGGGCAGGAGGACAAGTTCCAGTCGTGGATCAGCCCCGGCGAGAACCAGCCCATTCAGCCGCAGGAGCTTCAGCAGGCGCTCGGGCCTGACGAGGTTGACCATCTCCAGAAGGAGACCGGTCTGCCCCGGGACCAACTCTTGCGCGAACTGTCCAACGTTCTCCCGCAGGTCGTGGACAAGCTGACCCCCCAGGGGCGAATGCCCACGCCGGAGGAAAACGTCCGCTGGTAACGTATAAGCTTCAGGAGGGAGCGGTCATGACGCGCATTCTTGCAATTACAGCGCTGGCCCTTGCCGCGGTCGCCAGCAGCGGCCCCGCGGAGGCGAAGGGCTGCCTCAAAGGTGCTGCGGTGGGCGGCATCGCGGGCCGTGCGGCTGGACATGGGGTTCTTGGGGCAGCGGCGGGCTGCGTGATCGGACGCAATAAGGCGAAGAAACAGGCTCAGCAGGCTCCGAACCCGAACACCAACCAGCCGCCTCGCCGCTAACGGCTCAGGACCCGCGCCAAGAAACCCGTGCTGAGCTTGAGCGATCCGGCCTGGATGGTCTGGAGGCGGGTCAGCGCGTCACCTACGCCATCCGCATAGGGAAGCGGACAGGAAACCGGCGGCGATTGCGGTTTTAACGATCAAGCAAAGGCGCACAGAGTCGCCTTGTATCGTTCAGGGAGGCCTGCCGCGCGCCTGTGACGCCGAAGTGGTTACGTTTTCTGCGACCGGTGAGGAGAGCCAACGTGCGCGACCCAAGCGATCAGCGATTGGGAGCCGGTTGCGATCCCGACTTCATGGCTCGTGTACATCACGTGCTCGAGACCGAGGTGCTCAAGGGTCGCTGCTCCGCCACGCGTATGGCGCACCTATTCACGATCCATCGTCGCACGCTGAGCCGGCGCCTGAAGGCGCAGGGGACTGCTTATCGGCAGATCGCCCATACGGTGCGCTTTGAGCTTGCATGCCGGCTTCTGGCCGAGCCCGGCCTGACCATTGCACAGGTTGCAGCACGGCTGAAATTCTCGGCGCCGAGCGCCTTCACGCATGCGTTCCGGCGCTGGTCAGGTGGGCAGACACCGAGCGCTTGGCGTGCCCAGCATCGCAAAGGAGTTCCGACGTCAAGCCGCACTTAAACCACGTCTCTTTTGAGAAGCGCCGTTTCTCCTCTTCGGGGTCGAGGCGGTTAAACGCTTGTCGCCGCTCCGGATCGGCCCGTCCCAGCAGCTTCTTGGCCTTCTTCCACGACAGCTTGCGGCGATGCAGGGCTGTTCGGATCGTCTCGCGGCAGAGCACCAACCCTAACCGCTCGCCGGCCCAGCCGACCAGGCGGCGCAGCGTCCAGCGTGGCGCTGGATTGGCGCCACCGATGGGCGGCGTCGCGGCCGTGCGCTGGGCGGTGTGGACGACCTGGCCAAGCTCGGCTTCGCGGCGCGGGCAAAAAAGGGACGGCGACCGCCCGTGCGGCGGAACGTGAGTGCGTCAGGACCCTGAGCGTTGTCGGCGTGCCCCCAGCCCAGCACGGTGTGGGCCCGCCAGCCCGTGCGCACGGTCACCTGGCTGGCGCAGCTGTGCTGCTGGGTGATGTCGAAGAGGGCGAGGGCCCGCTCGCGGGTGCGGGCATGAGGTGCACTCAGAGCCAGGTGGCACAAGTCCTCCGGTGTTTGACCCCAGCGCGCATACTCAACACGGATCACCAAACCTGATCCCCTCCGATGAAGGGTAATCAGATGGGAATCCTCGCTGCCGATCCAACCCAGCGGGAACTGCAGCTCTCAAACTGGACGTGGTTTAAGAGACGACCCGCAAGTGGCGCAAGCGCGGCCCGGCCGACTGTCAGGATCGCTCCGGCCGTGCGCAGAAGCTGCAAGGCGAGTGGGGAAGAGCGGTCCATTGTGTGTGCGCTGCATCACGCAACCGGCTTTCTGCTCGATGACCTCACCTTCGTGGTCAGTCACGTTCTGCTTCATCTCAGGCCCGAGGCCGGCCAAAATCTGTGAGCCTACGCGGACCCAAGCGGCTTGCACGTGCGCTAGACCAAGTGAGGTTTGGGCCTTGTGCCCGTGCCAGCCCCCGAGTTGGACGGATCGAGCCGGCCCTCATGCAGGAGCAGCTCCCGCCGCTCTGTTAGGACACGATCGATGTAGTTCACAGCGAGGTGGATCACCGCCGTCTGCTGCGCATCGATCTCGCCGCGGGTCGCTTGCGCCGCAATTCGCGCGACCGCCTCATCCATGGTGCTGCGGATCGTATCGAGCTCAGCGAGCGTGCTGGCCTTCTCAATTGACGCAATGATCTCTTGCGTTCGCGACAAGATGAGCGACGTGTCTGGATCCTGTGGAAGGCCAAGAAAGCGCAACATGGCGGCCAGCACGGAGCCAAGCATACCCAGCAGCATTGGGCCGTAGAAGAGCCAGTCGCCGTAGCGCTCCATCAGCGTTTTTTCTTCACCGTCGTAGAAGACCTTGGCGCCGGGATGAACCGGAAAGATCGCATCCTTGTCCGTGCTCGCCGCCTGCACCAGTCTCGCGACAGGGGCATCAACGGTCAGTTTCTGGCGCTCGTCGAACAGATTGCGGGTCAGCTGCGTGATGGCGTCGTCCGAGACGCGCCGGTCCGCCACGAGATAGGTGGCGACCTGAAGCGTGGTAACACTTTCCTCCGGCAGCGTGGGCGAGCCGCCGAACTGACCCGCCGCGATCTCCCCGGCCTCGTAGGCCGGCGTCGCGGCCGCGATCGCCTCAGCCTCATCGATTGCTACGAACGATAAGGCCCTTCGGCTGGCACGGCGCACGGCAGCCCAACTTTCCCCGACGGTTGCCCCGCGGGTGGTCGGCACAACAAACAGGAGCGCGTCGACCTTCCGATCTCGGATCGCGGCGGATACCTCGGCAGGCGCGGGCTGAAGAGCCCTTGTCTCCTCGCTGACACGATAGTGTCGCTGCAAGGTCGCAAGGAGCGTGTCGTTCGCGTTCGGCGGGCCGATGACGCCGAGAACTTTGCCCTTCAGATCGGCGAAATCTTCGACCTTGGCTTTGTCGGGGGTGACGATCACCACGGGATCTTTGTGCAGGATCGCAACCGCGCGGACCCGCTCCGAAGCCGCCGCATCGCTGCGAATGACCGCAAGCTGCGCCTCTCCCTTCGTGAGCCGGCTCAGGGCCTCCACCGGGCCGGACGTTGGGATCACGGACAGCCGAAGGGGAGATCCATCTGCGGCGAGAGCCCGGCTCCAGGCCGCTACCAGCGCTGCGTCCTCAAAGCCGGCGGGTCCAACGGCCAAGGTCAGGATCGCCGGCTTCGAGAGGTGGTGCCAAGCAACAACGGCCAGCCCGCTGGCAAGGCAGAGGCCGGACACGACGATGAGCCAACGGAGGGTTCTGCTCACGAACGCGCCCCTTTCATTGGTGTCTCAGGGGCCCGCTGAGCGATGCCCGAGATTTTGAGACCAAACCAAGACTACTTGCAGCCATGACCAAAGCCACACGTCGCATGCGGGCACCCCATGAACCTTCAGACCACTCGAGCCAGTTTGGGTCCGCTTCGGAGCACCCTCTCAAACTCGACATCGACGAAAGGTCGCCTTCTCATCCGGAAAGTCGCTTAGCGTCCTTATCACTGTGTCTTCATCCTGAAACCGGATCGAAAACGAAATCTTCGAAACCAGAAGCCCTGAAAAACAGGTCAGCAGGAGGGTCTGGGTCTCACCAACTTCTCTGGTCTTGCTGATCGTACAGGCGTTCTTGGGATCACGTATTCGCGTCCCGGCAACCAGGATGCCGTCCCGCGTGGCGGCGCCAGGCCGTGCAAAATTGATCGAGGTTCCTTGCCTGAAAAAGACGTCTTTGCAGCGAGCGCCGTCCGGCACCGTTGGCGTTGGTTGCGCGCTCACCTCGGCCGCCGCACTCAGGCCAATGCAAGTCACGATCCATGGCAGAAGCTTGGTCTTCGTTTCCATGTTCGGTCGCCACCTTGGCGGACAGTGAGCC
>JBJMPB010000596.1:0-4102 GCA_045803455.1 Gemmatimonadales bacterium
CGCCCCTCCACCGGAATCCGATCCCGAGTGGTCCGGGCTTCTGGAGTACCTGCTTACCTCGCGCGGTTTCGATTTTCACGGTTATAAGGCGGCTTCCCTGGCGCGCCGTATACGCAAGCGCATGGAGTCGGTTGGAGTGGAGACTTTTGCGGGATACCAGGAGTATCTCGAGGTCCATCCCAACGAGTTTGCCACGCTCTTCAACACTATCCTCATCAACGTCACCAGTTTCTTCCGCGACCCGACCGCCTGGGAGGTGGTGCGTACCGTTGCCGTTCCCGAGATCCTGGCCGCCAAGGCTCCCGGCGAGTCGCTTCGGGCCTGGAGCGTCGGCTGTGCTACGGGGGAGGAGGCCTACACCATCGCCATGATCCTGGCCGAGGAGCTCGGGCTGGACGAGTTCCGGGAGCGGGTCAAGATCTACGCCACTGATGTGGACGAGGACGCACTCAACACCGCTCGGCACGCCGCGTACAACGATCGCCAGGTGGAAGGAATCCCGCCGGAACTGCTGGCCAAGTACTTCGAGAAGGTTGACGGGCTTAATCTCTTTCGAAAGGACCTCCGCCGCCAGGTAATCTTCGGGCGACATGACTTGATCAATGACGCGCCGATTTCGCGCATTGACCTGCTCACCTGCCGGAACACCCTGATGTACCTGAACGGAGAAACCCAGGCCCGGGTGCTTTCCCGGCTGCACTTTGCCTTGAACGACGGGGGATTTCTCCTTCTGGGCCGGGCCGAGACTCTGATGGCTCATGGTCACAGCTTCGTGGCGGTGGACCTGAAGCGGCGGCTGAGCCGGAAAGGCGCCCGTCGTTCCCTGCCCGATCCGGGGTTTCCCGAACGGGAGCGCCGGGCCGGAGCACTGGTGAACCTCGACAGTCACCTGCAGATGGCGGCGCTGGAGGCGAGCCCGGTCGCTCAGCTCGTAGTGGACGCCGCCGGCCAGGTGGTGATCGCCAACGATCGCGCGCGGGATCTCTTCGCTCTTCGGCATTCGGACGTGGGCCGGCCCCTCCGGGATCTTCCGCTGTCCTATCGTCCGCTCGAGCTGCGCTCGCTGATCGAGCGCGCCGAGGCCGAGCGGCGCAATGTCGGCATCAAGGAGATCGAGTGGCGCACCCCCACGGGCGACTTGCGCTGGCTCGATCTCCAAATCGCTCCGCTGACGGACGGGCCGGGTAGTGTGCTGGGCACCGTACTCACCTTTAGCGATTCCACCGCCTATCGCCGGTTACAGCGGGAGCTGGAACAGTCCCATCAGGAGCTGGAGACGGCCTACGAGGAGCTTCAGTCCACCAACGAGGAGCTGGAGACCACCAATGAGGAGCTCCAGTCGACCAATGAAGAGCTGGAGACCATGAACGAGGAGCTCCAGTCGACCAACGAAGAGCTGCAGACCATGAACGACGAGCTGCGGCAGCGGGGCGAGGATCTGAATACTTCTAACGCCTTCCTGCAGGCGGTGCTCGCGAGTCTCGAAGGTGGAGTGGCAGTGGTAGACCCGGAGCTCAGGGTGCTGGCCTGGAATCAGCAAGCCGAGGAGCTCTGGGGACTTCGGGAGGAGGAGGTTGAGGGCAAGCATCTGCTCAATCTCGATATTGGCCTGCCGCTCGAACGGCTCCGGCCCCTACTCCGAACCTGTCTGGGTGGGGAGGCCGGAAACCAGGTCCTGGAAGCGGTCAATCGTCGGGGCAAGACCATCCGCTGTCAGGTGACCTGCACCCCGCTCCGGGCCGATGACACCGGTGTTCGAGGAGCAATTCTGTTGATGGAGCACTCTGCTGATGGCAGCGCCTGACCTTCGTCCGGACCAGGTGGAGCAAGACCCGGAACAGCTGGAAGTCAGCGAAGAGGTCCGGGAAAGCGCCGAGCTTGCCCGCCAGGCTCAGGAACTAGACCGCCAGGGGGCTGAGACGCTCCGCGAGGATCACGAACGAGCCCGCCAGTCCGGAGAGCAGCAGCGGAGCTGGACGGAAGGTGCCCGCGCAGCCTCTGAGGAGCTCCGAACAGCAAAGGAGCAGCTTCGAGCAGCCTCGGAGGATGCCAGATCCTCGGCGGAAGACGTCCGTCAGGCCGCTGAGGAGCTTCGCCGCTCCAGCGAGGTGGCCCTGAAGGCCGCATACGACCAGCTCGCCATTCTGCAGGAGGCCAGGGAGTCCCTGGCGCGTTACTGGGAGGAACCCCGCAGGGACGGCCGTGACGGACGGCATCATGAGCCCTGAAGAATTCGGGAACCGGCTCCGCATAGCCCACGACCGCATTGCCAACCTCTCACAATACGAGGATGTGGACTCCGAACAGGCGGCCGAGGAGCTGCGCTCGGCAGTGGAGGAGCTGCGAGTAGCTGACGAGGAGCTCCGGGCCCAGAACGAAGAGCTGGTTACCGCCCACCTAGAGGTCGAGGCCGAGCGGCGCCGGTATCAGGAGCTCTTTGACCTGGCGCCGGACGCCTATCTGGTCACCAACCTGGCCGGCATCATCGACGAGGCGAACCTCTCGGCCTCGAGGCTACTGGGAATTGCCCGGGAGTTCCTGATCGGGAAGGCTCTTGCCGCCTACATCGCCAGCGACGATCGGGTCCGCTTCCGATCGTTGCTGAGCAATCGTGACCGCGGCGGAGCCAGCCGTCCGCTGCCGTTCAGAGTCAGGGCGCGGGGAGGAACCAACCTGCACGTGGAGCTGACCTACTCGATCATCGACGACGAGCGGCGCAATCCTACCGGATTCCGCTGGATCGTCCGAGACGTCACCGAGCAGGAGCGGATGGCCCGGCAGATCCGGTCCCTGAACACCGAGCTCGAGTCCCGCGTGGCCGAGCGCACCGGCGCTCTCCAGGCAGCGCAGGAGTTGTCCGAGGAGCTCCTCCGACGGGAGCAGTCCGCCCGCCGTGCTGCGGAAGCCAGCGAGGCCCAGTCCCGACACGTACAGAAGCTGGAGAGCATCGGCGTGCTGGCCGGCGGCATCGCCCACGATTTCAATAATCTGCTCCACGTCATTCTGGGAAATGCCGACATCGCTCTCAGCCGCCTTGTTGGGCGCTCTCCCGCTCGTGAGCCGATGGAAGAAGTGATTCGGGCCACCATCCGCGCCGCGGACCTCACCCGGCAGATGCTCGCCTACTCGGGCAAAGGCGCGTTCGTCGTTCGCAACCTGGACCTCTCCAATGAAGTGAGAGAGATGGCAACGCTGCTGCGCACCGCCATCAGCAAGCAGGCCACTCTGGTCTGGGAACTGGAAACCGATCTTCCTGCGGTAAAGGCCGACGCCACCCAGATCCGGCAAATCGTGATGAACCTGATCACCAATGCCTCCGACGCGCTGCAACACGCGGGCGGCGCCATCACCCTTCGAACCGGCGTGCTCGACCGCAGCCAGCTCGATGATCCCAGCTTCGGGTCGCTGATCGGCGACGCTGAGCCGACGGCCGAGAGCAGTGAGGAGATGGTCTACCTCGAGGTCCACGATACCGGCGCCGGCATGACGCCGGATACGCTTCGGCGGATCTTTGATCCTTTCTTCTCCACCAAGTTCTCCGGTCGAGGACTGGGACTGGCGGCAGTGATGGGCATCGTCCGGAGCCACCAGGGGCTGATCCGCATCCGCACCGAGCCGGAACGGGGCACCAGTTTTCAGGTCCTCTTCCCCGCAGTCAGGGGAAAGGTGATAAAACAGGAGAAACCTTCCGCTGCACGGAGCGAGTGGCGCGGGGAGGGAACGATCCTCGTGGTCGAAGACGAGGAGGAGGTGCGGGAAGTGGCCGAGCGGATCCTGCAGGATTTCGGCTTCCAGACCATCCCCGCGGTAGATGGACGCGATGCCCTCGAGATCTTGGAGAACAGGGGTAGCGGGATGACCGCCATCCTGATGGACCTCTCGATGCCGAGAATGGGAGGCCAGGAGGCGCTGCGGCAACTGCGGCAGACCTGGCCCGATCTGCCTGTCATCATGATGAGCGGGTACACCGAGGAGTCCGTCGCGCCGCAGTTCAGCGATGCCGGCCCGGGCGTCACCGCGTTTCTGCAAAAGCCCTTCTTCGCGGAAGACCTCATTGGGGTCCTTCGCCGCGTCCTGGTCACCGCCGCACTCAGTTAGACGG
>JBJMPB010000634.1:0-6650 GCA_045803455.1 Gemmatimonadales bacterium
CAGGCCAGCCCGACCTTTCCAAGCTCCGGATTAACCGCGACCTGCCTCCGCCAGGTCTGAGTCACGCGGTCCGGCGGAACGTGATCCTCGGTGTCATCGCCCTGATTCTGGTGATCGGCGGATTTCTGGGTTGGCGCCGGGGAAGCGTCGTTGCCGTTGAGACCGTCGTGGCCAAGCCGCTCGACCCCGGTGCCTCGGCCGACAACGCCGGAAGCTCCAGCGTTACCGCCAACGGTTATGTCGTCGCCCGGACCCGAGCCTCGGTTTCGGCCAAGCTGCCCGGCCGGATTGCGGAGCTCAGGGTCAGCGAGGGATCCACGCTCAAGAAGGACGAGATCATCGCGACGCTGGAGAACGCCGACTACCAGGCGCAGCTGGCTCAGGCACAGGCAGCGGAAGCTACCGCCAGGGCGGATCTGATGGAGGCCCGGGCGAGCCTGGCCACCGCGTCGCGCGATGCCAAGCGGCTGCGGGACATCCGGACCCAGGACTCCAAGGCCGTGGCCGAGCAGGATTTCGACGCGGCGCAGGGAAGAGAATCCGAGGCCCAGGCGAGAGTGCAGGCGGCGGAGGCGCGGATCGGATCGGCTCGAGCCGCAGCCGGGTTTGCCCGGGCCAACCTCGAGAACACTGTCATTCGGGCGCCGTTCAGCGGCACCGTACTCAGGAAAGAGGCCGAGGTGGGGGAGGTGGTGGCACCGTCGGTCGGAGGAGGACTGACTCGCGGCGCGGTGGTGACGATGGCGGACCTGACCACGCTCGAGGTTGAAGTGGATGTGAATGAGGCCTACATCGCCCGGGTAACCGGTGGGCAGCCGGCCAAAATCACCCTGGACGCCTACCCCGACACATCTTTTCGCGGGCGGGTGCGCCAGGTGGTGCCCACGGCCGACCGGCAGCGCGCCACGGTGCAGGTCAAGGTGGGGATCGTAGACCGGGATCCGCGGATCCTTCCGGAAATGGGCGCGCGGGTGGATTTTCTCGATACCACTCACGTCGCCAGCGGAGCCGCGCCGAGCGGGCCACCCAGATTCCGGGTGCCCGCGGCAGCAGTGCGCGAGCTCAACGGCCAAAGCGTGGTCTGGCTGGTGCGGAACGGGCGGCTCGAGTCGCGACAGGTGGACGCGGGCCCGGTGAGCGGAGGGTTCAGGGAGATTCGCTCCGGGCTCTCGGGAGGCGAGTTGTTGCTGACGGGCGGAGTGGATGAGCCGAAGGCTGGCATGCGGGTGAAAACGGCAAAATAAAGCTGTGGTGAATTGCTTTTAGCGATCCATAACCCAGAGAGTAGCCCATGGCCCTGGTAGAAATCCGCAACGTCTACAAAATGTTCCAGCGCGACTCCGAGAAGATCGAGATCTTCACCGGCCTCACGCTCGACATCGCCGAAGGATCGTTTACCGCGCTGATGGGGCCGTCGGGGTCGGGCAAGTCCACCCTGCTCAACCTGCTCGCCGGACTCGACAAGCCCACCAGCGGCAGCATCCGAGTGGCCGGTGCGGAGGTGAGCGCGATGACCCCGGGCCAGCTGGCTGACTGGCGGGCGGAAAACATCGGGTTCGTGTTCCAGAACCTGAACCTGCTGCCGGTGCTCACCGCCTATCAGAACGTGGAGCTGCCGCTGCTGCTCACCCGGCTCTCCAAAAAGGAGCGAGACGAACGGGTGAGGCTCGCCCTCGGCGTGGTCGGGCTCGAGGACCGGCTGAAGCACTATCCCCGGCAACTCTCCGGCGGACAGGAGCAGCGGGTCGCAATCGCCCGGGCTATCGTGGCCGATCCGACCCTCGTGCTGCTGGACGAGCCCACCGGACAGCTCGATGCCAAGAGCTCGCAGGACGTGCTCGGCCTGCTGGAACGCTTGAACGACGAGTTCAAGAAAACCGTCATCATGGTCACCCACGACGCGCACGCAGCCGAGCGGGCCAAAACGGTGCTGCACCTGGAGAAGGGTGCCCTGATCGAGCGGGAGGCGGCGGTCTCGTGAAGTTTCTTCCTCTGGTGCTGGCCAATCTCGGCCGGCACAAGCGGCGGGTCTTCCTCACCATCAGTAGCGTGGCGTTGGCGCTCTTCCTCTTCGCCTCGCTCCGAACCGTGGTCACCACGCTGGCCCGCTCGGCTCAATTCGGGAGCGCGCGGCGGCTGATCGTCCAGAACGCCACCGGCCTGGTCTTCCCGCTTCCGCTGAGCTACGGCAACCGGCTCAAGGCCGACAAGGGTATTACCCAGGTGAGCTGGGCCAACTGGTTTGGGGGCCGCTACGGCGACGGCAAGCGTTTCTTCGCCCAGTTTGCCATCGATCCCACATCATATCTCTCGATGTACCCCGAGATCAGTGTGCCGGAGGACCAGAAGCAAGCATTCATCCGGGAGCGGTCTTCCGCGATGATCGGCCGCCGGTTGCTCGATGTGTTCGGCTGGAAGCTGGGACAGAACGTCACCATTCAGGGGACCATCTTTCCGGGCGACTGGACCTTCACCATCCGGGCTGTCTACACCCCGACCGATCCGGTGATCAACGACGACGTGCTCTTCTTCCATCATGACTACCTGGAGGAGAAGATCGGACGCCCGGGCATCGCCGGCTGGTACGTGGTAGAGATCAGCGATCCCAACAACGCCGCGGGTATGGCGAAGATGGTGGACGACCAGTTCCGGAACTCGAACGCCCCAACCAAAACCGGGACCGAGCAGGCGTTCAACGCGAGCTTCGCCACCATGTGGGGCAACGTGAGCCTCCTGATGGGCACGATCGGCATGGCGGTAGTGTTCGCGATTCTACTGGTGACGGCCAATGCCATGATGATGAACGCGCGGGAGCGCACCAAGGAAGTGGCGGTGCTCAAGACCATCGGCTTCGGCAACGGGCGGCTGTTCAGCATGGTGATGCTGGAGGCCGGGATCATCACCGTGATCGGCGCGATCATCGGCCTGGGCGGGGCCAAGCTGCTTTACAAGACCACCAACTTCAACGCCGCCGGATTTCTGCCGGGCTTCGACGTCACCACCGACACCCTGCTCATGGGTGCGGGCATCGCGCTGCTCCTGATGCTGGCGAGCGGCCTGGTGCCGGCCATCCGCGCCGCCCGGCTGCCGGTGGTACAGGCACTCCGGACGGTCGAATGAAGATCCCGCTGGAGTACAACGCGCGGAGTCTGCTGCAGCGGCCGGTCTCGACGCTGCTCACCGCGCTCGGCATCGCCCTCGTGGTTGCGGTGTTCATCGGTATGCTCGCGCTGGCGAATGGATTCCGGGCGGCGCTGGTCAAGACCGGGTCGTCTCAGAACGTGATGATCCTGCGTCGGGGAGCCGACTCCGAGCTGTCGAGCGGCATCGACCGGCAGACCGCGAGCATCCTGGCATCCTCGCCTCACATCGCGAACGGGCCGGATGGCCGGCCAATGTTCAGTCCCGAGGTCTACGTCATCATCCCTCTGCCCCGAGCCAGCTCCGGCAGCGACACCACCGGCCTGGCCAACGTGGTGGTGCGTGGCATCAGTCCGGCCGCCTGGACGGTGCGGAACAACGTGAAGATCGAGGCGGGACGGAAAGCGGAGAGCGGTAAGCCGGAGATCTGCGTCGGTAAGAAGATGGCGGGCCGGTTCAATCACACGGCCATCGGCGAGACCCTGCACTTCGCCGGAAGGAACTGGAATGTGGTCTGCCAGTTCAGCGCCAGCGGCTCGGCCTTCGAGTCGGAGATCTGGGGCGAGAACGAGCAGTTCATGCCGGTGTTCCGGGGCGACGCCTTCCAGTCGGTGATCTTCCGGCTCAAGGATCCGGGCGCGTTCGATGAGGCCAAGCGCACGCTCGAAGCCGACCGGCGGCTCACGGTGGATGTGCACCGGGAGTCGGACTTCTACGCCGAGCAGTCGCAGCTGCTGGGCCGGATCCTCACCATTCTGGCGCTGATGATCACCAGCATCATGGCAGTGGGCGCGATCTTCGGCGCAATCAACACCATGTATGCCGCGGTGGCGTCACGGGGGCACGAGATCGCCGTGCTGCTTACCCTAGGGTTTCCGCCCAGGAGCGTGCTGGCCAGCTTCCTGGCGGAGTCGGCGCTGATCGCGGTGGTGGGCGGCCTCATCGGCGCGCTGTTGGCTCTCCCGATCAACGGGTTGGTCACCAGCACCACCAATTGGGCCAGCTTCAGCGAGATCGCCTTCAGCTTCCGGGTGACGCCGGGGCTATTGCTCGCGGGGCTGATCTTCGCGGTGGTAATGGGGCTGATCGGCGGCTTCTTTCCAGCCAGACGGGCGGCGAGACAGCCGGTCGTGCAGGCGTTGCGGTAAGCGGTAAGCGGGCCGAGGGTGGCGAGTCATCTCAAGCGCAGCGAGGGATCCTACCTCGCGCATTTCTTGGGGCTCGCGCCATTCCGACGCTGAAATTCTCCGCCGGGTAGCCACTGCGGCATTGCAGAATCCTTCGCCACCGCGATGGTCACGTCCCGCACATACTCGGCAAACTGCCTGGACCCCTCGAGGTTCACTGGACTGAGCGTCCCCCACTGGTCGCTCGGCTGGTGGTAGTGCTGCTCCAGATACTCCTTCACCTTCGCATCGACGAACTGCTTGGATCCCTGCACCGGCTCGGTCCCCAGCGCCATATAGAGCGACGGCACGCCGGCGCGGGCAAAGGGATAGTTGTCCGCCCTGAGAAAGAACCCCTCTTCCGGATAGGGATCCGGTGACAGTTTGAGTCCCATCTGCTCGGCGGTCTTCCGCGCGACCTGACCCAGGGTGCTCAGCTCTACCCCGAGCGGCGCAGCATCCTTCTTGGGACCGAGCAGCTCGATACCGTCGTCGAGATTCAGGTTGGCGGCTATGCGGTCGAGGGGAATCGGTCCGGAGCAGACGAAGGCGTAGGCTCCGAAGAGCCCCCACTCCTCAGCGGTGGTCAAGAGAAACGTGAGAGAGCGCGACTGCGGATGCTGGGCGAACACCCGGGCCAGCGCCAGCAACGCCGTTACCCCGGAGCCGTCGTCCAGTGTGCCATTGTAGATCGAGTCGCCCTCTACCGGCTTGCCGATACCGTACGCGTCCCAATGCGCACTGAGCACCACATGCTCTCGCACGTGGGGCCCACTCCTGCCGGAGACGGTGCCGATGACGTTGTGCGACGTCACCGTACTGGTCTGAGTCCGGAACGTGACCGCGAGCTTCACGCCGAGAGGGACGGCTCGGAAGCCGGGCTTCTCCGCCGCCTTGAGCACCGCTGCCAGCGAGCCTGACTTCGACGGCAGCAGCCGAGCCAGGGCGGTGTCGGTGATCCCGCCGAGGAAGCGAAGCCCATTGTCGTCCACATCCGACGCCAGAAAGCGGCCGACTCTTATCGAGCCTTGGGTGAACGCACCGTTCGGGCGCACCAGCAGCATGCCCACGGCGCCCCGTCGCTCGAGATCGGCCAGCTTGTCGCTGAACCAGGAGAAACGGGAGGCTCGCACTCCGTTGAAGCGGACCGTGTCGCCGGGAATGGTGGGCTCACCGAAGATCATGACGGCGATCTTGCCCTTGAGATCAGTGCCGGCGAAATCGTTCCACTTATACATCGGCGCGTCGATGCCGTAGCCGACGAACACCAGGTCTCCCGCAGCCTCGACGTCCGGTCTTTGCCCAGCATTGACGAAGCTGACATCCTTTCCCGGCGCGAGCTCACCGGAGATCCGGCCGCTGAGTCTCGCCTGGACTGGAGGCGAGGCCGAGTCCGGCCGCTGAACCAGGAGCTCCACCGGCTGCAGCCAGCTTGGATTGGTGTCTCCTGGAGCGGGTGCGGCGCCCGGCTGGAGGCCGAAGCTCTGCAGCTCGGAAATGAGGTAGGCGGTGGTGAGCGCTTCCCCCCTCATTCCGGGATACCGCCCCTCGAAGAAATCGGACGAGAAGAACTTGAGCCGGGCTGCCAGCTCCTGGGTCGAGATCGCGAGCGAGTCAGGCGCCTGAGCGGCTACCGCGGGTGCTGTCACGGCCAGTATTAATACGAGAAGGATTAGCATCACTGATAAGAGGGTAGAAATCGAACCCGGTCAAGGACGCACTCGTTCCTCACGTTCCTCACGTTCCTCACGTTCCTCACGTTCCCCACGTTCCCCACGTTCCGTCGTTCCGCCCTTCCATCGTATCTTCCGCCATGCCCAATCCGGGAAAGCAGGTCCAGCGCACCTACCTGTTGCTCACCCTGCTCTCCACCCTATCCGCTTCCTTTATATGGGGCATCAACACCCTCTTCCTGCTCGACGCCGGACTCAGCAACGCCCAAGCGTTTGCCGCCAATGCGTTTTTCACCGGGGGCATGGTGCTGTTCGAGGTGCCCACCGGTGTGGTCGCCGACACGTGGGGGCGTCGCACGTCCTACCTGCTCGGTGCCGCGACGCTCCTGGTCTCCACCCTGCTGTACCTCTGGATGTGGCACACCCGCGCGCCGCTCTGGGGCTGGGCGATCGCATCGGTGCTGCTTGGTCTCGGTTTCACCTTCTTCTCCGGAGCGACCGAAGCCTGGCTGGTGGACGCGCTCACCTTCACCGGCGTGAAGGACAGTTTGCCATCGGTGCTCGCGCGGGGACAGGTGGTTGGCGGCGCCGCGATGCTGGGCGGATCACTGCTCGGCGGTCTGGTTGCCCAAGCCACCAATCTGGGCGTTCCCTACATCATGCGGTCGGT